>DATGMS010000474.1:0-6863 GCA_035307285.1 Cyclobacteriaceae bacterium | reverse complement strand
AAAAAACCAGCGGAAAAAGGCCATCCAGATCCTTCACAAAAATTTTCCAACCCTTGAATTCAGTTTGGAGCTGTTGGATAAGAAAGAAAAGAACCTTGTAGAAAAGCTACAGTTGGAAAGATTGGGTGCTATCCTTCATCCGTTGAAAGCTCCAGTTGTGTTCCTTGAGCGGACGAGTCCATTTTTCATTCTACTGCTCGCTTCGGGAGCAATTATGGGGATCAGCAATTACTGGGAAAGCCGACCTGTCACAGAGAATCTTGAAAAGAGAAACATCTCCTTAGCCGTGGGCGAGCGTAATGCTAATCAACCGATTTCCATTCAAGACGTAAGGGTATCCATTACGCCTCCTAGCTATACCAAGCAGAAAGAGCAGGAGCAATCCGAACTCTCTATCAGGGCCATTAAAGGATCGAATCTCACTTGGGAGCTGGATTTTAACAGACAGGATGATTTCACTGTAACCTTGGTCAACGTGGGCGGGGATGAGGTGCCATTTGCAAAAGAATCGCGAGTATACGTGTTAAGCGATCTACTGACAGGCTCTGGTTTGTATGCGATAAGGGCTTATAGGGATACTTCTATTGTCTTCGAGAGCGCCTATTACTCCTTGGAAATGTATGGCGACCAGCCCCCAGTCATTCTGCCTGATGAAAAAGAGGTCTATCGCTATCACTTTGCCGACGATCCAAAAAGCTACACCCTCAAAGCCCAGATCAGCGATGATTTTATGGTTACAGAAGCTTTTGTGATCGCTACAGTGGCAAGTGGTTCGGGAGAGAATGTGCGGTTCAGGGAGATACGAATGCCGATGGAAAAAAGGAATTTCGCCCAAGCTGAACTTACCAAACAGGTGGATCTAGCCGAGCTTGGCTTTAAACCTGGTGACGAGTTGTATTATTATTGGGCAGCTTTTGACAATCAGGCCCCACAACCAAACTTTAGCCGTTCCGATACTTATTTTATTCAATACGTGGATTCTTCTGGTCTTTCGGAGTCCCAACTGGCAGGAATGGCGGTCAACGTGCTTCCTGAGTATTTCCGAAGTCAAAGACAAATTATTATCGATACGGAAAAATTGATTTCCCAAAGAAAAGAATTGAAGGAAGCAACTTTCAATTCAACCTCCAATGAAATAGGGTTTGACCAAAAGCTGCTGCGTATGCGCTATGGCCAGTATTTGGGAGAGGAGTTTGAAAGTGATGCAGGAGGTGCGTCAGGCCATCTTGAAAACGGAAATAATATCTTGGAAAGTTTTATGCACCTACATGACCATGAGGGCAACGATGGTGATCCCATATCCAAACCGGAGCAAAAAGACGCCGAACAAGGCAAGAAAAGCCTCCTCCCTTACATTGAGGAAGTGCATGACCATGGTCCGGAAAGTGAAGGAGACAACGAGCTAAACGACTTGTTAGAACAATATCTACATAACCATGATTCGGGGGAAATGAACACTTATTTTGAGGAGTCCACCAGAGGTTTGCTGAAAATGGCACTTGAGCAAATGTGGCAGTCTGAATTACATTTACGGCTATTTGAGCCTGAAAAAGCGCTCCCCTTTCAACACAAAGCTTTGGAATACCTAAAGACTGTACAGCAAAAATCGCGAGTCTACGTACAGCGTACAGGATTCGACCCTCCTCCTATTCGAGAAGTTGAAAAAAGATTGAGTGGAGAAATGAAGGAACTGGAACGTGATATCGAAGTACAGTTGACTGGTAACAATGACAGACTTCCGTCTTTAGCTGCCAAAATCATTGCCCTGATCGAAAAAGATGAGCTATCTGAGGGCGACCAACAAGTTGTGCAGGAATTCAGTACGCTTTGGATTCAAAGGCTACAATATACAGGAATACAGGACTGGTCGCTGTTGGTATTGCTCCAAAAAGTCAATTCATCTATTCTGGATCCCGGGGAACGACAGAATCTTATACAAAAACTGCTTCCGCTCGTACAGGATGACCCGGGAAGATTATCATCTCCTTCAACAAATAAAGCGCTTGAGAAAGCATTTTGGAATAACCTTAAATGATTGAATTCAATCCATTTTTAACCTGGTCGTTGACCTTGCTCTTAATTGCTCTGCTATTAAGCCTATATCTGTATTTGGGTCTAGTCATCTGGAATACCGGCTTATCCAAAAACAGAAAAAAAGTCAAACTACTCCTCAACGGTTGGCTGATCATTTTGCTTTCCGCATTTCTCCTTCAGCCCGGCTGGGAAGCCCCCATCCAGCCAGAACCATTGCTGATCCATTCAGAGAATATCTCTATAGAAAGGCTGTCTTATCTGAAAGACAGTTTAAAGACGGAAAAAAGCGTGGACATCGAAGAATATCAAGAAGACGGCAATCCCATCTACCTTATCGGCCATGACTATACCTGGGAACAGCTTGATTTATTACAACAAAAAGATGTTCGATGGATTCCTGAAATTAAAGAGGGTCAGTTAACCCATATTCAGTGGGAGAGTTTTCGCCGACAGGGTGACCTTCAAATTGTTGCCGGTACTATGGTTGTTAAAGATTCGGCTATGATCTCGCTCAGCGGATTTGGAGAGACGATAGCTCAGACTACTTTATATGATGGAAAGCAAGAATTTAAGTTTTCCTTCCCCGTAAACATACCTGGAAGAAACCATCTAGAACTGAGGGTTAATGATGAGTTGATAGATAGCATAAATTTCTTTGTGGCACCGAACATGTCGGTTCGCTATCAACTCGAATTTGGATCACCCAATGCTGAAGCCCGCTTGTTAACGGAATTCCTCACCAAGAAAGGGCATCAGGTCAACCTCAACATCCAACTTTCTAAAAATATGGAGTTCCGAGGAAATCCAGCTTCAACTGATCGGCCTGATGTCATAATCACGCATCCCGCTCTGGTTCACCGAAAGGATATTCAGGAAGCGGTTGCGGAAGGATCCAACCTGCTTGTTTTAAATCTTTCTGATCCCGCAGCAGAGGCGCCCCTGATCAATTCCCTGATGGGCACGGGCTTTAGACTAGAAGGAGAAGATAAACCGGACGATGGAGGCATAGCGCCAGATTTACAAACATGGCCCTATAAATTTCAACCCAATATAACCCAAACAGAAATAATCAGAGGAACTATGGCCTACCAACATGTAGGAAATTCGAAAGTCGGGATCAGCTTGTTTGAATCTACCTACCCTCTAATTTTTAGAGGGGACAGCACCTCGTATAATCGTATATGGGAGCAGGCTCTAGGAGCTTTGGCACCACCTGAAAAATCCTTATACAGTATTGAACAACCTGTTTTTGCCCAAGTCCCCCATTTAATAAAATCCGTTCAACTGGACCGCGCTGAAACTTTTCTCGCTATTGCGGAGGATACGTTAAACCTGCAGCCCGCAAGAATCAATCCTTCGAGCTCAACGGCGACTTGGATCACGGAAAAACAAGCCTGGCATTCCCTCAATGATAGTCTGGAAGTTTATATTTATGGAAGAGGCTGGCAGGAAATCAAATCCTTAAAGACAATGGCTCAATTCATCTCTTCTAACCGTCAAACCTCCTATCATGAAGATAACTTCACAATGAGAAGCGTTGATGGCTGGATTTGGCTGGGTCTGTTCTTGATCTCCTTTGGCGTGGTATGGATAGAGCCAAGAGTGTAACTGGCTACTACGGGAGATATAAAACAAAAAAAGCAGCTCCTAGAAGCTGCCTTTTAACGTTATGGTTGTGCTATTAGAACTTCTTTCCTGGAAAGTACGCTGTTTCACCCAATTGCTCTTCAATTCTTAACAGTTGGTTGTATTTCGCCATACGGTCGGAACGAGAAGCGGACCCTGTCTTGATCTGGCCGGTATTAAGTGCTACCGCCAGGTCAGCGATCGTTGAATCTTCAGTTTCACCGGATCTATGGGACATGACAGACTTATACTTATTCCTGTGGCAAAGATCCACTGCATTGATGGTTTCCGTCAAAGAACCAATTTGGTTTACTTTTACCAATAAAGCGTTGGCAATATTTTGTTCGATACCTTGCTGTAATCTTTCCACGTTGGTTACGAACAAGTCATCCCCTACGATCTGGATTTTATCGCCTACAGCGTCAGTCATCAGCTTCCAGCCATTCCAATCATCTTCATGCATTCCATCTTCTATGGATAGAATTGGATATTTGTTTACCCAATCAGTCCAGTAGTCAGCCATCTGCTGTGACGTCAGCTCGTCGCCAGTAGATTTTTTGAATACATAAAGACCTCTTTCCTCATCATAGAACTCAGAGGAAGCTGCATCCATGGCGATGAACACATCCTCACCTGGACGGAAACCGGCCTTCTCGATAGCTTGAAGTACCACTTCGATCGCTTCCACATTGGAGCGAAGATTAGGGGCAAAACCACCTTCATCACCTACGTTGGTAGAAAGGCCTTTGCTTTTCAAAACAGATTTTAAGTGATGGAAAATCTGTGTTCCCATTCTCAAAGATTCAGAGAAAGTGGCTGCTCCAACAGGCATCACCATAAACTCCTGGAAATCGATCGCGTTGTCAGCATGTGAACCACCGTTCAAGATGTTCATCATCGGAACAGGAAGTGTATTGGCATTCACCCCACCGATATAACGGTAAAGTGGCTGACCGGCTTCCATTGCCGCTGCTTTAGCTACCGCCAAAGAAACACCCAAGATAGCATTGGCACCCAGTTTGGATTTGTTTTTGGTCCCGTCTAGGCTGATCATGATCTGATCAATTTGGTTTTGGTCAAATATATCAAAGCCCAAAAGCTCCGGGGCAATTAAATCGTTTACATTGGCTACGGCTTTCAATACGCCTTTGCCCATATACACATCCTTATCGTCATCCCTTAGTTCAACTGCCTCGTGAACACCAGTAGATGCTCCGCTAGGAACTGCTGCTCTTCCATAGGCGCCGTTCTCGGTGTACACATCCACTTCTACAGTTGGATTGCCCCTTGAGTCTAAAATCTGTCTTGCGTGAATTGATTGAATCAATGTCATAATACTAAAAGGTTTATAAATTTAATTTTTTATTGAAGAAATAAAGTCGTCGAATAAGTAGCGGGAATCATGTGGGCCGGGAGACGATTCGGGGTGATATTGAACAGAGAATGCTGCCTTGTTTTTTAGCTTAAAACCGGCAACTGTTTCATCATTCAAATGCAGATGCGTAATTTCCAGCTCAGGATTATTTTCAATATCCTCTCTGCTAACATTAAAGCCGTGATTTTGGGAAGTGATTTCACTTTTACCTGAAACGAGATTTTTGACAGGATGATTGATCCCTCTGTGGCCATGGTGCATCTTATAAGTGGAAACATTGCACGCCCTTGCCAGCAGTTGATGCCCAAGGCAGATACCAAATAGCGGCTTATCCAACTCCAATATCTCCTTGGTAGTAGAGACAGCGTAATCCATCACAGCAGGATCCCCAGGGCCATTGGAAAGAAAATACGCATCAGGGTTCCATTCCTCCATCTCGGCTACGGTAGTCTTAGCGGGAAAAACCTTGCAATACACCCCTCTGTCGGCGAGGTTCCTCAATATATTCGTCTTGATTCCGTAATCGACGCAGGCTACTTTGATGGCTGAATTTTCGTCACCATAAAAATACGACGTTTTGGTGCTTACTTGGGAAGACAGTTCCAATCCGGCCATGTCGGGAACTTTGTTCAATTCCCGTTGCAAGTCCGCAATATCCTCATACTCTGAGCTGATGATGGCGTTCATAGCGCCCTTGGCTCGAATGTGCCTCACCAGTCTACGGGTATCAATGTCGGCGATTCCGGTTATTCCGTGTTCTTCCAAGTATTGCTGGAGGGACTGGCTAGCGGTAAGCCTGCTGTAGGTATCGGAAAAGTCATTCACCACGATTCCTGAGATCAGCGGTCTTTGGGATTCGGTTTCTTGCTCCACCACGCCGTAATTTCCAATATGGGAAGTGGTGTTGACGATGATTTGTCCGGTATAAGAGGGATCAGTGTAAATCTCTTGATAGCCGGTCATGCCGGTATTGAAGCATATTTCGCCTCCATTTGTACCATGTTTTCCGATAAGAGTACCGTAGTATACGGTGCCATCCGCCAAAAGGAGAGTTGCTTGTTTTTTGTCCATTTGTTTTATTGAATAGCCAAATTTAAGAATTATATCAATAGAGAGGTTATTAAATTAGAAAGAACATAAAAAAAGGGATTGAACCAAAGCTCAACCCCTCTTAATATTTCAGTAAAAAAGCATGAATTATTCTCCTTTTTTATCTTCGTTCTGTGTATCAGTAGCATCTGCTTTTTCTTCTGCATCTGGAGCAGCTTCTGGAGCTTCGGCAACTGGAGCAGCTGCAGTCTCATCGACTGCTTCTTCTTTTTCAGCCTTTGCTTTAGGAGCTTTTTTCTCCGCCGCTGCTTCCGCTTTAGGGGATGCATCAGCTGTTCCTTCAGCCTCTGACTTTCCTGTTCCTCTTCTGCTTCTTCTTGTAGTTTTCTTCGCAGGCTTAGAATCCTTAAGCATCAATTCGTTATAGTCTACCAATTCGATGATACACATTTCTGCATTATCTCCTAAACGGTAGCCAGTCTTAATGATCCTAGTGTATCCTCCTGGTCTTGAACCTACTTTTTCAGATATCTCGCCGAAAAGTATTTTTATGGCTTCTTTGTCCTGTAGAACAGAGAAAGCCATTCTTCTATTGTGCGTGGTATCTTCCTTAGCTCTCGTTAGAAGAGGTTCTACCTTTTTTCTTAGTTCCTTAGCCTTGGCAAGCGTCGTAGAAATACGCTTGTGAAGAATCAGGGAAGCACACATGTTTGAAAGCATTGCTTTCCTGTGGGGTGCCTGCCTGCCAAGGTGGTTAAATTTCTTACCGTGTCTCATC
>DATGMS010000473.1:0-7520 GCA_035307285.1 Cyclobacteriaceae bacterium | reverse complement strand
ACCCAAAGCCTTGGAGCCATTGATTCCTTCACCCGTTGCCTGGAAAACTCTTGAAGAGCCTGCACGGACATCATTGGCCGACCAATAAGGTAAAAACTCCTCAGGATGACTGACTAAGTTAAAATTGCTTTCGAAATCCTGTAGGGCATCAAAAGTTTCGGTTTTTGGTAAAAATTCTAAACCTAGTATGGAAAAAGCAACGAAACCCCATACAAAAGTTAAGGTTTTCATCGGAATAAATATAAGTAAATAATTAAAGAAGAAAAACAAAAAATGAAATTAGCTGTCGTTGGAGCCACCGGCTTGGTAGGCTCAGAAATCCTTGAAGTGCTGGATGAGCACAATTTTGAATTTGATCAATTGCTATTGGTGGCCAGCGAAAGGTCTGCCGGCAAGGAAATGAAATTCAAGGATAAGACGTATACCATCATGGGATTGGCACAGGCTGTTTCAGAAAAACCGGATGTGGCCATTTTCTCCGCTGGAGGCGGCACTTCTTTGGAATGGGCCCCTCGATTTGCGGAGGCAGGAACCATCGTGGTGGACAATTCATCCGCCTGGAGGATGGATCCAACCAAAAAGCTGATCGTCCCAGAGATCAATGCCAAGGATCTCCGAATTGATGACCGGATCATAGCCAACCCGAATTGTTCCACCATACAAATGGTTTTGGCTTTGGCACCCCTGAGGGAAAAATACGGCATCAAGAGAATTGTGGTATCTACCTACCAATCTGTGACCGGAACGGGAAAGGCGGCTGTTGACCAGATGATGAATGAGCGAAATGGCATAAAAGGCGAAATGGTATATCCATATAAGATCGACCTGAACGTTCTTCCCCATATCGACGTCTTCATGGAGAACGGCTATACCAAGGAAGAGATGAAGATGATCAATGAAACCAAGAAGATCTTCAATGACCCTACCATCGAGGTTACTGCTACCACGGTTCGTATTCCCGTGATGGGAGGCCATGCTGAATCGGTGAACGTGGAATTCAAGAATGATTTTGATTTGGAAGAAGTGAAAGCATTGCTTTCTGCCGCCAAAGGCGTGGTGGTTCAGGATGACCCTGCCAATAACGTCTACCCTATGCCTATCAATGCCCATAAAAAAGACGAAGTCTTTGTAGGAAGGTTGAGAAGGGACGAATCGCAACCCAACACCTTGAACATGTGGATCGTCGCTGATAACCTGAGAAAAGGCGCTGCTACCAATGCGGTACAGATTGCCGAATACCTCAGGGAATATAGCCTAGTGTAATTGACCGGGAAGCCATTGCATACCGACCAATTCTTTCAGTTTGTGCAGGATCATCTTCATGAGGATCCTGCACTTTTGCTTTTAAAGTATCATCAGTCCGTTGATTTTGACCTCAAGGAAGCCGTGCAGCAAGTGGCTTGCAGACAAAAAGCGGCTGTAAAGCTCCCCGAATGGGTGTCAAATCCTAGGATTCTGTTTCCTGCTTCCCTTTCCCTCGAACAGAGTTCTTCCGAACTGACTGCGCGGTTTAAGGCCAAGGGCATCAAAGGTGAAAAGTTAATCGACCTGACCGGAGGGTTGGGCGTTGACACTTTTTATTTGGGACAGCACTTTGATCAAGTGCTTTATTTGGAGAGACAGGAGAAGCTGGCTGAATTGGCGGCCCACAATTTTTCGCTTCTCGATGCCTCTAGCAGCCGCCATCAAACAAGGGTTGGCGATTCAATTTCGTTCTTAAAAAACACGGAAGAAGTTTTTGATTGGCTGTACGTGGACCCCGCGAGAAGGGATGAGAACAATAAAAAACTTTATAGACTGGCGGATTGTGAACCGGATGTTAAACTGCACTGGGATCTTTTGAAAAGCAAATCCAGGAATATTATGGTCAAGGCTTCCCCAATGCTTGATATTAAAGCGGTGCTCGCCGAACTTCCGGATATCCAAGAGGTCAGGATTGTGGCTCTAAAAAATGAAGTTAAGGAAGTACTGCTTTTATGGCACCGTGACAGGGAGGCGGACACCGTGAAAATCGGTGCGTTTGATTTGAAGGGGAAGGAGGTGGAATTGTTTCATTTTACCTATAAGGAGGAGGAAATGGCTGTAGCCGCTTATGCCATGCCGGAAACCTATCTTATAGAGCCCAATGCTGCCATCATGAAAGCGGGAGGCTTCAAAAGCTTTGCTTTGGCGTATGGCTTTTCCAAGCTTCACCCAAACACCCATCTGTATACTACCTCACAACTTCCGGCGGAAATCCCGGGGCGTATTTTTAAAATAATTAAGGAAGTCAAGCTGGACAAGAAAACGATCAAAAGCTCATTCCCTGGTGGAAAAGCAAATGTGATTGTTCGCAATCATCCCTTAAAAGCGGATGTACTTAAGAAAAAATATGGCTTGAAAGATGGAGGAAATGACTTTTTGTTGGCAACGACGCCCATCGACGACAAGGCCAGGGTTTATTGGTGTGAAAGAATAAACCCTTAGGCTTATTCCTCCACTTCAATTACTTTGAATTCTGTCCTCCTGTTTCTCTGATGTTCCTCCTCGGTGGAGGCACTAGGAATGATCAGTTGGCTTTCCCCATATCCTTTCGCTACCATGCGTTCCCGTTCTATTCCTTGGGTAACCAGATATTCTACGGCTGACTCCGCCCTCCGCTGAGAAAGATCTTGGTTATAGGCATCACTCGCCCTGTCATCGGTATGTGAACTCAGCTCAATTCTGATGTTGGGATTGTCTTTTAGGATTTTGACTAATTTATCCAGTTCCTCGGCAGCATCGGGCCGTATATCTGCCTTATCAAGGTCATAATAGATATTTTCCAGAACGATCGCCTTTTCCAATACCAACTGCTCCAACACGATGGAAGTATCCAGTGTAACGTTGGTAATATCCTGAACCAGTGTTTCAGGATCAGGAGTCTTGCCTTTGGTGGTATAGGTGATGCTTTGGGTAAAATAACCGTTTTTGGAAGCGATAATCGCAAAATCCTTGTCTACTTCTAGTTTGAACCTCACCTGGCCTTTAGGGTTGGTAAAGTTGCCATCAATTGATTTGTTGGTGTTATCATACAAGGCTACCCGTGTCTGGGGCAAAATCTCCTCCCCACCATCATCTTTGCGCGCTTTGGTGGTCACGTTAAGAAATACATTGACAATTTTCGGCTTGGGCGTTTGATCCTGAAAATAATAAATGTCGTCATCTCCCACTCCGCCCTGACGGTTAGAGGTCAAAAATCCCTCTTTAGGATAATTGGTGAAAAATATTCCAAAATCATCCGCGGTGGAATTGATGTTTTTTCCGAGATTTTTGATTTCCGATTTTCCGTCCTTGTTTTCCGCCACAAAAAGATCCAGCTTCCCATATCCAGGATGTCCGTCCGATGAGAAGAAGAATTCCCCAGAAGCCACCGGCATAGGAAACATCTCGTTGCCAGAAGTATTGATTTCCGGCCCCAAATTTTGAGCATTGCCAAAGTCCCCGTTAGCCAGTCGGGTGGCCTTGTATAAATCCGTACCGCCATGGCCTCCAGGTCGGTTAGAGGCAAAATATAAGGTTTCTCCATCAGGGCTGAATGCCGGAGTAGAATTCCAGATATTGGGATCTTCATTTACGGGAAGAAAGACAGGCTCTGTAAAAGCTGCCCCCCGGAAGTAAGAAGCAAAGAGACTCACATCCGGAAGATCTTTTTTGGATGCGGAATTGCCTCGGGCGTATATTATCGTGTTGCCGTCCGGACTGATGGCAATAGTACCCTGATTTAAGCCTTGTTCATTGGTAAATTCAGGCAATTGTTGCACATTTTGCACATCTACTTTTACACCTTCCGCCCTGGCCCGAAAGAGCTTGGTATAGCCTTGTCCCGTTGCTGGGTAGACTCCGCCACCACCCCTGGAACTCGTAAAGTAAATAAAGCCTTCACTGACTACCGGCGCATAGTCAATCCCTGTGGTATTTAACAGCTTGTAATTCTCCACCACATGATAAGGCCAATAGTCTGTAATCTTTTCGATGGCCCGGATATCCGCTATGGCCTTCTCTGCCAGGCCCGCCAATGAATCAATTTGGGTATGTTCTTTGGCTGAAGAGAAAACCTGGGTAGCTTCATCATATTTACCCTGGTCTTTTAAGCTTTTCCCTTTTTTGAAGTAGTTGTCAAACGACGCCTCCTTTTCCAGCAGTTTATCATAATATGGGGTAGCCATTTCCATCCGGTTAGACAGGCGGTAGCTCTCCGCCACTATCAGATTAGCCTGCTGATCCTCCGGGTTATCTTCCAATATTTTTGAAAAAGAATTGATAGCCAGCTGATACTCCCCTGCCTCAAATTGGCTTTGCGCTTTTTGTTGGAGGCTGGTACAGGCAGCCATGAAAAGGGAGATAAAAACTATAAAAGGAATACTACGCTTCATTGGGGAATCTGTAGATGATTGAAATCTTACCTTCTAATATAGAACAATTATTTTTTATATTAATGGACAAAGTATTTCTTCAGCCAACTATCCTTGGCTGGGATCAGCCATCTGTCGGAAAGATCCTGTTTTTTAGTGACCAACGGATTAAAAACGGGAGTTTCTTCTTTAAGGTTGCCCGTCTCAATGTGAGTTTTTAACTCCTGAAGCTTACTTGTAACTACATTTTCTTCATTGATAAAAGAGATTTTCCCCTGATCCAACAGATTCACGTCCAGCTGTTGCTCAATTTCCCTTAAGGCCCTTACCGAACTATCTATTGAACAACCGCTTGCTCCAAGACTGGCCTCATCCACAGTCAGGATGATGATGCGGTCATATTGCAGATCAAAAGAAGTAGGCATCAACGTCCCATGCGTATTCCATTGATCGCAAAAGGCGGTTAATTTTTCTTTGATAAATTCTAATTCCTCGGAATTGAACTTTCGATCCGCCTGATAAACCCATACTCTGGCCGTCTCCGGCATTTCTTGAAAAGGAAGGTACATGATGTTATGTTAAATTTAAGGTAAATACGATTTCCCTTCTAAACGCTAAAAGGAGGAGAATGATTCTGGGAAAACCCTTTGATAATGCCTCAGATAATTCCTGAGGTTCACAGTTAATTTTCCCCACCCTATTCCAGTCCCTGATCCTTGGCAATCATTTCCGCCAAATCATAGACTTTTACTTCATGCTCGCGGTTTTTGTTTTTGACACCATCGGACATCATGGTCAGGCAGAAAGGACAACCGACTGCGATGGCAGAAGCTCCCGTGCCCAAGGCCTCTTCCGTCCTTTCCACATTGATATCTTTCCGCCCGGGCTCAGGCTCTTTGAACATCTGTGCGCCACCGGCGCCGCAGCATAAGCCTCTGGTACGGCAACGTTTCATTTCCACCAACTCTACGTCTAAAGCCCGGATCACATCCCGGGGCGCTTCATAGACATTATTGGCCCTACCCAGGAAGCAGCTATCGTGGAAGGTTATTTTTTTGCCTTTGAAGGCACCGCCTCCCAGAATGACTATTTTGCCTTCATTGATCAACTGCTGCAAAAATTGCGAGTGGTGGATCACCTCGTAATGTCCTCCCAAGGCCGGGTATTCATTTTTAAGGGTATTGAAGCAGTGTGGGCAGGCAGTAACCACTTTTTTAATGTTGTAGCCATTGAGCACCTGAATATTGCCGACCGCCTGCATCTGGAACAAAAATTCATTCCCTGCGCGCCTTGCCGGATCACCTGTACAAGCTTCCTCGGTACCGAGCACCGCAAAGTTCACCCCCACTTTATTCAAAATTTTGACGAAAGCCTGAGTCACCGCTTTGTAGCGGTCATCAAAGGACCCGGCACATCCCACCCAAAAAAGGATTTCCGGACTTTCTCCAGAAGCGGCCATTTCGGACATGGTGGGTACTTTATAGGTTGACATAGTTGGTTAGTTTAATAGTTGATAGACCATAGTCCATGGTTCCGATTGTCCCCAGTCGACGGTCGACAGACCACAGCAGTTTTTTGGTCGATGGATAGACTCGGCTCTTCAGATTAATCACTTTCATTCATGGTTTAATATCTTATATCTTTCTCATCTCACTCTTCTTTCTTCAGTCCTTCCGCCCAATTAAATCGGTCGCCTGGTGAGAATTTCCAGGGGGAAAAACTTGTTTCCATATTTTGGAACATCGCGTTCCACTGTGCCGGAGAACTGCTTTCCTCCATGGCCATATACCGCCGCATTTCCAAAATAATGGCTAAGGGATCAATGTTAACCGGACAGGCCTCCACGCAGGCATTACAACTGGTGCAGGCATTGATTTCTTCTTTGGTAATGTAATCGTCCAAGAGGGATTTTCCATCCTCCAATCCAGGGCCACCGGAAAGGATGCTTTTGGTCACCTCTTCAGCCCGGTCACGGGTATCCATCATGATTTTTCGCGGCGACAGCTTCTTTCCAGTGATATTGGCGGGGCATTCAGCAGTGCATCTTCCACATTCCGTGCAGGAAAAAGCATTCAACAAACTGACCCAACTCAGGTCATTCACATCTTTGACCCCAAACCTGGAAATTTCTGTGGGAACTGCCGGAGCCGGTTCAGTGGCCGTACCCAGCATCAGGTTGACCTCATTGGTGACCTCGGGCATATTCCGTATTTCACCTCTAGGCTTTAGGTCGGTGTACCAGGTGTTGGGAAAAGCCAGGAATATATGTAGGTGCTTTGAATAAGTGATGTATATGGTGAATCCCAAAATCCCCAAGATATGAAACCACCAGGCAAAACGTTCGATAAACACCAGCGTACCCGTACCTAATCCTTCGAACAAAGGAATAATCAAGCCACTCAGAAACAACTGACTGACGACAATATAAGAAGGCGTCCCCCTCTCTGCCAAAATCTGATCAGTGGCGTTCATGGTGAGAATGGCACACATCAATGCAATTTCTATGATCAGGATGAGATTTGCGTCCAGGGCTGGCCACCCTTTCAGTTCGGGGGTACTCAGACGGGGTACCTTCGTAATATTTCTTCTCACCAGAAAAGAGAAACAGGCAATAAGAACCAATAAGGCCAAAAATTCAAACAGGTTCATGGCTAGGGGATAAAACCAGCCCGTGTAAGGGGCGAAGGTCCTGTGGCCGCCAGTGAGGCCGTCTATGATGAATTCCAGTACTTCAATATTGATAATGATAAAAGACGCATAGATATAGAGATGGAGAATGGCAGGAATCATCCTCTTGAACATCTTTTTCTGGCCAAAGGCCACGAGCCACATGGTTTTCCACCTTTCAGCTCTGCGGTCATTTCGGGCTTCCGGTTTTCCCAAGAGTATGCTTTTTCGTAAAAATGCCACCCTTCGGTACAGTACTACGCCGGTAAAGGCCATAATCAGCAAAAAAACTAATTGGGGTAAAAAGCTCATAATGAAATATTTAAAATATACCGGTCCTTTTTTTAATTTTATTTACTGTATTGTTTTTGCAAGAAACGAACTTATGTCTACCTTTGCATCACTTTAACACGGTGATGTAGCTCAGTTGGTAGAGCATCGGACTGAAAATCCGTGAGTCGGTGGTTCGAATCCACTCAT
>DATGMS010000472.1:0-6587 GCA_035307285.1 Cyclobacteriaceae bacterium | reverse complement strand
GGATTTCGAGTGGCAAAAGCTTATCAGAAAGGCCCTTTTTGTGCCGGAATATAAAAAGGTGGATTCCCTGCTTAAGGACTTCAAAAACAAAAGAGTGCACATGGCCATCGTAGTAGACGAATATGGCGGGACTTCAGGCCTTGTGACTCTGGAAGATCTAATTGAGGAAATTATCGGAGAAATCAACGACGAGTTTGATGATATAGATGATGTAAGCTTTAAGCAGATCGACGACAACACGTTTATTTTTGAAGGGAAAATTTCCCTAAACGATTTTTGCAAGAGGCTAGAAGTGGAACCCCAATTATTTGATGAAGTTAGAGGCGAAAATGAATCTTTGGGAGGTTTGTTGTTGGAATTAAACGCCAGGCTTCCGAAAAGTGGGGCCAAAATAGTTTATGATAGTTTTGAATTTACTGTTATGGCAGTAGATGCCAAAAAAATCAAAAAGGTAAAAGTTTACGTGCAGCCAAACGCCAAAAAAGATACCCATCAATAGTGTGATGATAAATCGTTTTAATAGGCTTATTGATTTTTCTGCAGTGATGATAACCCGCTACGCATCTTCTATGTTTTAATTATTCGAGCAAAAAATATTTTTTTCTTTGAAAGACCTAATTCCTCTAACGGAAAAGACTAATCTTATATTTTTACATTCGAATCAGAATTTATGGTTGATTTTCGAACCGGTTTTTACTAAATTTATGCTGAACCTAATTAACCTAGTTCAACACGATATTTGCACATGTTTTTCTTTTCCGTTAGTTTTTTGCGATTATATTGACTTTGTTTCATTTTTATTATTCTTTTGTTGATGAAACTATAACAAATGAATTTTTCTTTGTAAATTATTCATTCATAGGGTCAGGAAAGATAAATGGACAAATTTTATGAATCAAGGACTATACCGTTCGGAATTTGAGCATGATGCCTGCGGCATTGGAGCTGTCGTGAATGTGAAGGGCAACAAGAGCCATGAAACGATCAGCGATGCGCTGTTGATGCTTAGCAATATGGAACACCGCGGGGGTAGGGGTAGTGATCCCAAAACTGGTGATGGAGCAGGGATTTTGATACAGCTACCCCACAGCTTTTTAAAGGATGTTGCTTTACGTACAGGTTTTTCTCTTCCCGAGGAAGGAAGCTATGGGGTGGGGATGACATTTTTTCCCCGAAACAAGCAATTGTATAAAAAATCCAAGGCACTCTTAAACGATATTCTCGAGGAATTGAATTTTGAACTGATCGGTTATCGTGAAGTTCCTGTAGACGAAACAGTGCCTGGCTCCGGTGCTTTAGAAGTGATGCCGGTGATAGAACAGCTTTTTGTAAAACATAAGGCGGGATTGAAGGGGTTGGATTTGGAGAGGAAGCTTTACGTGCTGAGGAATTATGCCTCGAGACAGATCAATACCGGTATTCCAGGGGTGAACCTTTCTTTCTATTTTGCCAGCCTTAGTGCCTTTACCATTATTTATAAGGGTCAGTTGAGGACGGATCAGGTATTGGCGTTCTATAAAGACCTCCAGAACAATAGGCTTACCTCGGCCTTAGCCATTGTCCATTCAAGGTTCTCCACAAACACCTTCCCAAATTGGAGGTTGGCGCAACCTTTTCGTTACATCTCCCACAACGGAGAAATTAATACGATCCGGGGCAATCTTAACAAGATGAGATCTAAGGAGAGTCTGATGAAATCGGCATTTTTTACCGATGATGAACTAAAGAAATTAATGCCGATTACGGACAGTAAGTTCTCTGATTCTGCCAATCTGGATTTTATGGTGGAGTTGCTCACACTGACAGGCAGGTCTCTTCCACATGTTATGATGATGCTTGTACCCGAAGCCTGGCAGGACAACGCCACAATGGACAAGGCCAGAAAATCTTTTTATAAATTCCATGCGTCGTTGGTGGAGCCTTGGGACGGTCCCGCAGCGCTCTTGTTTACCGATGGCAAGACTTTGGGAGCTACTTTGGACAGGAATGGTTTGCGTCCGCTGAGATATTTTATAACCTCGGATGATCGTTTGATCCTCTCCTCAGAGGCTGGTGCCTTGCCTATCAGGGAAGCGACAGTGACCGAAAAGGGAAGGATCAGTCCGGGCCGTATGCTTTTGGCCGACCTTGAGCAAGGTAAAATCTTGTTTGATGAGGAAGTTAAAGCCACAGTATGTGAGTCGAAGCCTTACGGAGAGTGGATACGGAATGAGCGGCTCAAGCTTCGGCTGATCCCCTCACCCAAGAAGCTGTCTAGTCCTTACAGCACGGAAAACATCAAGAAAAGACAAACCATTTTCGGTTATACCAGCGAGGATGTCAAGGTGATCTTGGCTCCCATGGGGGATACAGGATATGAGGCATTGGGCTCAATGGGAGCGGATACTCCTCTAGCCGTGCTTTCCAAGCAAAGCCAGCATATCTCTAACTACTTTAAGCAACTGTTTGCCCAGGTATCCAACCCTCCTATAGACCCTATCAGAGAAAGGATGGTAATGTCCTTGTTCACCAGAATCGGTGAAGGTTCCAACATTCTGGAGGAGAGTCCGCAGCATACACGTCAGATCCACATATCCCAACCTGTGCTTCTCAATGAAGACATGGAGAAAATCAAGAATCTGGAATCCAAGGGCTATTTTTCACAAACGCTTCATGCCAATTTCTTGTCGGATCACAAGCCCGGCAGACTGCTGGAAGCCTTAGACAGAATCTGTCAAGAAGCAGTGGAAGCCATCCATAACGGAAAGAATGTCTTAATTATTTCAGACCGCAAGTGTGAAGAAGGAACTGCACCAATCCCCTCTCTTTTAGCAGTAGGTGCTGTTCACCATCATCTGGTAAATGAGAAAATAAGGACCAAAGCCGGTATTATCGTAGAGGCGGGGGATATAAGGGAAACGCATCATTTTGCTACAGTTATCGGCTATGGAGCCAGTGCCATTAATCCCTATTTGGCGTTGGAAACCTTGATTGACTTAAATGAAAAAGGGAAATTGAGCAAAGTGCATCCCCAAAAGCAACTGTTTGAAAACTATAAGGCCGCGATTGGAAAGGGCCTCTTGAAGGTGCTCTCCAAAATGGGGATCAGTACCTTGCAATCTTATCAGGCAGCCCAGATATTTGAGGCGCTAGGCTTGGGGCCAGAGGTGATTGAGAGATGCTTTAAAGGTACGATCAGCCGTATTAGCGGGATTTCATTTGATGAACTTGCTGAAGAAGTACTAGTAAGACATCATGCTGCCTACGAGACGGAAAATAATACATTGGAAACCGGAGGGGTCTACCAATGGAAAAGAAGAGGAGAAACGCATATGTTCAATCCGGAGACTATCCACCTCCTTCAGAAATCTACCAAGAACAACGACTATCAACTCTACAAAAAATTTGCTGAGAAAATCAATAATCAGACTCGGGACGCTTTAACCATACGGGGACTTTTTGAATTTAAGAAGAGCATATCTATTCCTATTGAGGAAGTAGAATCCGTTGATGGCATTCTGAAAAGATTTGCCACAGGAGCCATGTCTTTCGGATCAATTTCCCATGAAGCGCACTCCACCTTGGCCGTCGCGATGAACCGCATCGGTGCGAAGAGCAACTGTGGAGAAGGGGGTGAGGATGAAATCAGGTTCGCCAGGAAAGAAAACGGAGATTGGGAAAGATCAGCCATCAAGCAGGTGGCGTCGGGAAGGTTTGGTGTGACCAGTAATTACCTCACCAACGCGGAGGAGTTGCAGATCAAGATGGCTCAGGGCGCAAAACCCGGAGAAGGCGGGCAACTGCCAGGGCACAAAGTGGATGATTGGATAGGGAGAGTAAGGCATTCTACGCCAGGTGTAGGGTTGATTTCACCGCCGCCTCACCACGATATTTATTCTATAGAGGATCTGGCCCAGCTTATTTATGACCTTAAAAATGCTAACCGAAAAGCCAGAATAAATGTCAAATTGGTGTCGCAAGCGGGAGTTGGAACAGTAGCCGCAGGAGTGGCAAAGGCGCAATCAGACGTAATCCTGATTTCGGGTGCTGATGGAGGAACTGGTGCCTCTCCTTTAAGCTCTATCCGCCACGCAGGGCTTCCATGGGAACTCGGGCTTTCGGAAGCACACCAGACGCTGGTGAAGAACAACCTTAGAAATAGGGTAACCTTACAGACAGACGGGCAATTAAGAACAGGACGGGATCTTGCCATTGCAGCGCTTTTAGGAGCAGAAGAGTGGGGGATCTCCACGGGTGCTTTGGTAGTGGAAGGCTGTATTATGATGAGAAAATGTCACCTTAACACCTGCCCGGTGGGAATTGCTACTCAAGACCCAGAACTAAGGAAGCTTTTCACTGGAGATCCAGACCATGTGGTCAATTTCTTCCGCTTCCTGGCACAGGATCTTAGGGAAATCATGGCTTCTTTAGGTTTTAGGACGGTCAACGAAATGGTCGGTCAAAGCAATGTACTTAAATCCACCGGCCATCTAAACCATTGGAAATGGGATAAACTGGACTTGAGTCCCATATTCCATAAAGTTGTCGCACCAGATCATGTGGGAATTCATAAGCAAATAGACCAAGACTTCAGGCTCAAGAAAGTACTTGACAGGAAATTGATTAAGGAAGCCCACCCTGCCCTGGAGCAGGTAAGCAGTGTCAAGGGAAGCTTCGAAATCCGCAACACCGACAGAACCGTGGGAGCCATGCTTTCCAATGAAGTTTCTAAAATATTTGGAAGTGTGGGATTGCCTGACGAAACCATCCAGTACAAATTCCATGGATCTGCCGGGCAAACGTTTGGAGGCTTTTTAGCCAAGGGTATCACCTTTGAATTGGAAGGCGAGGCCAATGACTATTTCGGTAAGGGATTATCGGGAGGCAGACTTGTTGTCTACCCAAGCCGAAATGTCAATTTCTTGGCGGAAGACAATATTATCATAGGCAACGTGGCTTTTTATGGAGCTACATCCGGACAGGCATTTATTAATGGAAAAGCCGGTGAGAGGTTCTGCGTTCGAAATTCGGGAGTGGATGCTGTTGTTGAGGGCATTGGAGATCATGGATGCGAATACATGACAGGAGGACAAGTGATTGTCCTTGGTGAAATAGGACGAAATTTTGCAGCAGGAATGAGCGGCGGGATTGCTTATATCCCTGAGTACAATGTAGGTAATATCAATAAGGAAATGGTTGATATCGACCCCCTAAATGAGGACGATTATCTGGTCATCAAAAATTCACTAAAGAAGCATGTTGCCCTTACGAAGAGCAACTTGGCTGAAACCATGCTCCAAAACTGGAATTCTGCTAAAACGCACTTCATTAAAGTTATTCCAGTCGAATACAAAGAAGTGTTGAGGAAAAGAGCTTTGGAACAAACAAAATCATTAATCTAAGATGGGAGAGAAAGAAGGATTCATCAAATATAAAAGGGAAACGCCTGCCAGCCGTTCCCCAAAAGACAGGCTGAATGACTACAGGGAAGTCTATCATCCTATTAATGAAGAAGCGCTTAACAGGCAGGCGGCGAGGTGTATGGATTGCGGTGTTCCATTTTGTCATCACGGATGTCCGTTGGGGAATATCATTCCAGAATTCAATGACCGTGTCTATAACCACGAGTGGGAAGAGGCCTTCCACATATTAAGAAGCACCAATAATTTCCCGGAATTTACCGGAAGAATTTGTCCTGCGCCTTGTGAGGCAAGCTGTGTTTTGGGGATTAATAAAGATCCCGTCACTATTGAGTTGATTGAGAAGGAAATTGGCGACAGAGCCTATGATATGGGTTTTGTGAAGCCTAGGACCAACATCCAGCGATCAGGAAAAAGAGTCGCGGTCATTGGATCCGGTCCCGCAGGCCTTGCAGCAGCTGACCAACTTAATCTTGCAGGACATAAAGTGACCCTTTTTGAAAAGGACAATAAAGTAGGCGGTCTATTAAGGTACGGGATTCCAGACTTTAAATTGGAGAAATGGGTGATCGATCGTCGAGTAGCCGTAATGGAAGAAGAGGGCGTAATCTTCGCTACAGGTACTGAGATTGGTTCAAGCATCCGGGCGGAAGAAATTATCAACCAGTTTGACGCGGTAGTGTTGGCTACCGGCGCACAACAGCCACGTGATTTAAAGATTCCGGGAAGAGAAGCCAAAGGAGTTCATTTTGCGATGGAATTTTTAGGACGGCAAAACCAGGTGATTTCGGGTGAACTCGCCGAAAATCCCATCAACGCAAAAGGAAAAAATGTCTTGGTCATCGGCGGCGGTGATACCGGAAGTGACTGTATTGGTACGTCGAATCGACATGGAGCGGCTTCGGTAAGACAGCTTGAATTGTTGCCCAAACCTCCCCGACAAAGAACGCAGCTGAACCCGTGGCCGGAATGGCCCATGACCTTGAGGACCTCCTCTTCTCATGAAGAGGGAGCAGAGAGGATGTGGTCGGTACTAACCAAAGAATTCACCAGTGATGAGCAGGGCAATGTGACGGGTCTGAAAGTGGTAGAGATTGAATGGAAAGAGGAGAACGGGAGGATGCAGTTTTTTGAATTGGCAGGAACCGAAAGAATATTGCCTTGCGATCTGGCTCTTTTGGCCATCGG
>DATGMS010000471.1:0-3754 GCA_035307285.1 Cyclobacteriaceae bacterium | reverse complement strand
CCTGTTCGTGAGTGATTTTGATGTTTTGCTGGATTAATTTCTGTTTGGTGCCTAAGTAATCCTTTTGCTCGACTTCAAAAGCCAGATGTTGTTTGCCTTCGGCAAAATGTGGCGGGAGTGTAGCTTCGGCTTTGGTCATCTCAGGCAAAAAACAAAGAAGCACAGACGTTCCACACCTGAAAAATATATGTCTACCTTCAACTTTGGAAATCAAAGGAAAGCCCAGTACGTCTGCATAAAAATCTTCCGCAGTATCCAAGTCGGAAATATAGAGACAGGTTTCTTTGATCTGGGTGATGTTCATTTTTCTTTTAAGGTTTAAAGTTTAGAAGTGTATAAGTTTAGAAGTTGAGGAGTGTATAAGTTGAGAAGTGTAAAAGTTTATTTCCCCAAACTCCTCCACTCTTAAACCTTTCAACCCTTCAACTCTTCCACTCTTAAACATCTCTACCCCTCAACTTCTAAACCAACTTCTCACAATCCATCTTCCAAGTAAAAAGACCTCAAGATGTAATTCATCTGCGCATATTCTATCAGAAAAGCATCATGGCCGTAAATGGAGGTAATTTCCCTGTAGGTACCGTTAGGAACATGTTTGCTGATAAATTGGGATTCGGAAGGGGTAAACAATACATCCGTGTCCACTCCGATGGCCAAGACCCTGGCTTTGATATCAGAAAGCGCCTTTTCTACACCGTCACGTCCTCTGCCAATATTGTGGCTGTCCATTGCTTTGGATAGGATCCAATAGGAGAGGGCATTAAATCGGTTGGCAAGCTTATTCCCCTGATATCTCAGGTAAGAGCTGATTTTAAAATTATCCCTATTTTCACCAACGTCATTCTGGTTTTGGAGGAAGGTCAGCGGATGTCTATAACTAAGCATTCCTATGGCTCTTGCCGCTTCCAAGCCCTTCTTCCCCGCCTCCGGATGATGTTGTCCCCAAGTGCAATCTGTTTCTATGGCCATTCTTTGGGTTTCGTTAAAACCAATAATCCAAGGCGAAGCTTTTGCGTTAGTGGCCAAAATCACTGCGTGCTTCAACTTTCTCCCCAAGGTAAATGCCCATTCGAGCGCAACCTGCCCGCCCAAAGAGCCGCCGATAACAGTGTCTATTTGCTCGATCCCAAGATGTTCCCTTAGCTTGTCCAGCCCTAAAGCCATATCCCGGGTGGTCAGATTGGGGAAGTCATAGTAATATGGTTTTCCGGTTTTTGGATTTTCACTCAAAGGTTGGGTGGAGCCATAACAAGAACCCAGAAGATTGGCACAGACAACGAAGTGTTTGGTTGGATCATAGAATTTGTCTTCGCCAACCAAGCCATTCCACCACTCGTGGGCATTGGCATCCCCGGTGAGGGCATGCAATATCCAGATTACATTGTCCTTTTTCGGGGTAAGGTGCCCTTGGGTGGTGTAGCTAATCTGGAATCCGGGAAGTGATTCCCCGGATTCCAATATTAGTTCTTCTTCACTGCTGAAAACTTCTTGGGTCATATCAACTATAAGATATTGGGACTGCAAGTTCATTTTTTATTTTATTTGCTCAAAAGCCGCCGATAAGTCAGCTTTAATATCATCAATATGTTCTATCCCGAGTGAGAGGCGCAGTTGGGCTGGATAAACTCCGGCGGCAAGCTGCTCTTCATCGGTTAGTTGCTGGTGGGTGGTGGCTGAAGGCTGGATGATCAGTGTCTTGCAGTCCCCTACGTTGGCCAGATGGGAAACCAATTTCAGGTTGTTGATGAAGTTGGTTGCAGCCTCCTTGTCGCCTTCCAATTCAAAGCTAAGTACTCCGCCAAAGCCATTTCTGAGGTATTTCTTGGCCAAGCTATGGTAGGGGCTGCTTTCGAGACCTGGGTAGCTTACTTTTTTTACTTGGGGATGTGCTTCCAGCCATTTGGCAATCTCCAACGCATTGTCTACGGTTCGCTGTACTCTAAGTGAGAGGGTCTCAAGACCCTGCGTCAACAAAAACGAATTAAAAGGACTCAATGCGGGCCCAAAATCTCTCAATCCTTCCACTCTAGCCCTCAGCGAAAACGCAATATTAGGAAGTCCTAAAGGGTTGTTCTCTCCAAAGGTTTGCCAGAAATTCAAACCGTGATATCCTTCAGAAGGCTCGGAGAACTGCGGGAATTTTCCGTTGCCCCAATTAAAGTTACCAGCATCCACGATCACTCCTCCGATAGAAGTGCCATGGCCGCCTATCCACTTCGTAGCGGATTCTACTACAATGTTCGCTCCATGATCAATAGGCCTAAACAAATAGCCGGCTGCTCCGAAGGTGTTGTCTACTATAAGCGGAATATCATGCTTTTTGGCAACTGCGGCTATGGCTTCGAAATCAGGGATATTGAATTCAGGATTACCTATGGTTTCTACATATAACGCCTTGGTGTTGTCATCAATCAAAGCCTCAAAATCTTCAGCTTTATCGCCCTTGGCGAACTTCGCCTGAATGCCAATACGTTTAAAAGAGACTTTAAACTGGTTGTAACTGCCTCCATATAGGAAAGGGGAAGTGACGAAATTGTCACCGGCGCTCAAGATATTGGTGATCGCTAAAAATTGTGCTGCTTGTCCAGATGAGGTGGCCAAAGCAGCCACGCCTCCTTCCAAAGCAGCTACTCTTTTTTCGAAGACATCCGTGGTCGGATTCATGATCCGGGTGTATATGTTTCCGAATTCTTTGAGACCAAAAAGATTGGCTCCATGCTCCGCGGAATTGAAGACGAAGGAAGTGGTCTGATAAATAGGTAGCGCCCTTGAATTGGTTGCAGGATCCGGTTCCTGTCCTGCATGCACCTGTAGCGTTTCGAATCTGTACGTTTGAGACATGTGATTATTATTTTGAGTTAGTTTTTGATTTTTAAAGATAAGGGGAAACATGAAAGTATTCACAAAGGCCGTAAAATTACATCGCCATAGATAATGCTACAGCTTTACAACATCGAACGGACACAGAACGACCAGTCTTTTTGAAGAATAATTGGGGTTGCAGTACCTTAGGAGTTTTAAACAAATTCATCTTTCTCAGAATTTATATATCCAAATGGGAAATCCCAATTGGCAGGATTTGGCACCTTGGATTCTCCAGGTTGCCAGAGGGTCTTAAAGCCTGTCTCTCGCCTCTTCTTTATAAATCCCATTACCAAAAAGTAAAGGATTGCACAAATAAAGGGATGATTGCGGTAAGATGCAACAATAAATTCTTTATTTTTTTGCTTGCCTAAGCCTTAGAAAGAACCTTAGGACCACTGAGGGATAATATAAAAGAGAGTTTCAAAATTATATTATCTTTGGAGCAGCTGTCACTTAACCATTGATAAACAATTGCGGGATTAGCTTGTGTACAACTCCAAGGGGGAAAAGTAGTTTCGTAACTACAGAAAATCAAATTAAAATAATTTATGAGAAAATTCTTGAAAATGGTTCCTTTAGGAGCCGTATTACTCTGGTCCTCTGTCGCATTTGGAGGTAGCTTCCAGGCCGAAACACCTGTAACAGACAGTGTTCCGCCTAAAGAATGGATCAACTTGGATCCGCAAGACAACGGTGTGTTGGGTACGGCCTCGGATAAAACCTATGAGTTACTGCTGAAAAATAAAAGCCCAAAGAAAACGGTTGTGGTGGCGGTGATAGACTCGGGAGTCGATATAGACCACGAAGATCTTCAAGGTAGGATATGGACCAATCCCAAAGAAATAGCGGGGAATGGAATTGATGATGATCGTAACGGTTACGTGGATGA
>DATGMS010000470.1:0-7856 GCA_035307285.1 Cyclobacteriaceae bacterium | reverse complement strand
ATCAAGATTAACCAACGTGAGGCAAGCCATTGTTTCTTACCTGCCCGTTTATTTCCTGTGGACGATCATCGTGATCTTTGTATTCCCATTTGTCTTTGGTTTTAGATAAACATACCGGTGCCTATGTTTTAAAGCTTCCTTTAGACCTGCCTACCCTCCGGAAGGTAGGTCTGCCGGAGGGTAGGCAGGGAACCAACTGCGATAATCGCTTCCATCTGTGGGAAGTCACCAACCCTTCATCTGTCTATAACAACAGAAAAGCTTGTATAACTGTGAATCGCATGGTCTCAAGTGAATACAGCCAAACTTTTTTCTTGGATTTTTCTCGGTACGCCGCAAACAATTTCATATTGAATCCGACAGGTAAGCATAAATAAGAATTTTATCCTTAATTTTAAAATTATCAACTCACCAAATACCTACATACATTATGAGCATTAAACTAGAACAGGCAAAGCAGATCATTAGAGCCGCAGAAAAGAAAGCGGAAGAAATTGGCCAGCCGATGAACATTGCCGTCGCGGATGCCGGCGGAAACCTTGTTGCTCATGTCCGTATGGACGGAGCTTGGATAGGCAGCATTGACATCTCTATTAAAAAAGCTTATACTTCCCGCGCATTTGATATCACAACTAAAGATCTGGCCGAGCATTCCCAATCAGGGGGTCAGTTTTTCGGGATCCATGCTTCTAACAACGGGAAGATCATGGTTTTCGCAGGCGGAATTCCTTTGAAAAAAGACGGCCAAGTAGTAGGTGCCATTGGAGTAAGCGGCGGATCTGGGGAACAGGATCACTCGGTGGCCGAGGCTGGAGCGGCAGCATTTTAATTTAAGTTATCCCTTGGCTCAGGTAAAAATCTGAGCCAAGGTAATTTACCGATACCTTTTTTGTCACCATTATACCCCGATTTTTGATATGGGGTCAACCCTTTCATTCACCCGATACTTCTTCATCAATACCCAACCCCCATACAAACCTCTTGGGGCAGATTCTGCTGGATTTTTAAATATTAAAAAACGGGAAATAGATTGGATTGAATTTTGAATAAGACTAGGCAAAATACGCTTGTAATGGCGGTACTAAGTCTATTTAAGGAAACGAAAAAGTACTTCCAGAAAATAGATGAATTATAAAGCCAGTTTGCAGGCTTTGGGGGGTAGACAGCCTAATATTAATTTCGATTCCAAACTAATTGTCTGAATAATTGCTTGTTAATAGGGAGCCCGGTCACGGGCAGGCACCACACCCTTCTCCTCCCAGTACGTACCAATATTATTAGCGGCTCATTTTGTAAAGAATGGGCCTTCACTTAATTTAAAAACTTATGAACATGAAAATCGCATATATTTCCACGTATCCGCCGAGACAATGCGGACTTGCCACTTTTAACCAGAACCTGATAAAAGCCATCAATTCAAATTTTGAAGATCCATTTTCATTAGACGATTCCGTCGTCGTGGCACTTAACGATTCTGATGATCTACATCATTATGATTATCCCAAAGAAGTAAATTTTGTCATTAGACAAAATGAAACAGAGGATTATCTCGACGCTGCCGATTTTATCAATGAAGGGCCGTCGGACGCCTGCATTCTTCAACATGAGTTTGGGATATTTGGAGGAGAGAGCGGGATATACATTTTGCCATTTTTGAACCGGCTCAATAAGCCGCTTATTACCATTTTGCATACCGTATTAAAATCGCCTACTTTTTTGCAACATTCCATTATTCGGGAAGTTGCCAAGCGATCATCAAAAGTGGTGGTGATGAGCAAAAAAGCCATCGGCTTCCTTACAGATATATATGATATCCCCAGAGAAAAAATACAATTCATAGAACATGGGGTTCCAAATCTAGAAGCGCCCCTCGTCAATCCTGTTAAGGAACTTTCATCGCTACAAGGCAAACGCATCCTGCTAACTTTCGGACTTTTGAGCAGAAACAAAGGCTTGGAAACGGTCATCAGGGCCCTTCCGGAAATCACCAAGAAGCATCCGGATGTCAGATATGTCATCTTGGGCAACACCCATCCAGGAATATTAAAAGGTGAGGGGGAGGAATACCGGGATCATCTAAAAAGCCTTGCCGCGGAATTGAAAGTAGCCGATCATCTTGTTTTCATCAAGCAGTTTGTGGAAGAAGAAGAGCTGATCAATTACCTGACCGCAGCGGACATCTATATTACCCCTTACTTCAACGAAGCGCAAATCACCAGTGGTACTCTTTCCTATGCCGTCGGGGCGGGTGCAGCTGTGGTTTCAACACCTTATTGGCATGCCCAAGAATTGCTGGCGGACGGCCGAGGCCGATTATTTGACTTTAAAGATGATCAGGGCTTAGCTCTTGTTGTCAACCAACTTCTAGACAATCCGGAAAAACTTAATGCCTTGAAGAAAAAGGCATATAAATATGGATTAAAGTTACGTTGGCCGAAAATTGGGATGGAGTATATTACTGTGTTGGGCAAGGCAGTCAATGATCCAGACTACGCGGAAAAAATCCTCACTCAAGTCATCGACTTGGAGGTCATGCCTGAGTTTAGCCTGGATTATATCCATCGGCTGACAGATGACACGGGCATTATTCAACATGCAAAATATGGCATCCCTAACCGCAACGAAGGATATTGTCTAGACGATAACGCACGAGCCTTGATTATGGCATTGATGTCCTATCAAGCGAATAAGAGCCAAGAAGCATTGGATCTCCTTCCGACCTATTTAAGTTATATCCACCACATGCAACGGGAAGACGGGAAGTTCCGCAACTTTTTAAGCTACAGCCGCCAGTTTTTGGAGGCCGAGGGATCGGAAGATTCTTTTGGACGAACCATCTGGGCATTGGGCTATTTGATTGATGCCGCACCAAATAATTCCTTTAAGGAGTTTGGAGAGGAGCTACTTCTCAATGCTGTCCCCCATTTTAAGAATTTAACGCACTTGAGGGGAATAGGCAATACCATTATCGGCCTATCGTACTATCTAAAAGTACACTCCTCCGATAAGAGCATGATGCAAGAACTGGTCTCCTTAACGGATAAACTGGTCGATTCCTATCACAGCACCAAAGGTGAAAAGTGGCATTGGTTCGAAAACAAGCTAACCTATGACAACGCCATATTGCCTTTGGCCCTCTTCCATTCCGCCGAGATAACCGATAATAAGAAGGTGAAATCCATCGCTCTAGAATCTTTGGATTTCCTCGAGAACCTTACCGTAAACACAGATTACCTTAACCCTGTTGGAAATGACGGCTGGTATCTTAGAGACGGAGAAATGCCGCTTCATGATCAGCAGGCCATAGAGACCATGGCCATGGTACTGATGTATCACCAAGCTTTTAAGGTCACCAAACAGGCAAGTTATTTGAAAAAGATGTTCTCCAGTTATATGTGGTTCCTGGGAGAAAATTCCCTTAGAGTGCCCTTGTATGATTACGAAACCAAAGGCTGCTGTGATGGTTTACAACTTTCCGGTATCAATCGAAACCAAGGGGCGGAAAGCACATTGGCTTACCTGATTTCCCATCTAGCTGTCTTACTGGCATTCGATCATGACTATGTAGCCAGCCAAGGTCGGGAAAACCTGGAAACTATCTTACTTAAATGAGGGTAGCTGTCCTATCCCCTATTGCCTGGAGAACCCCTCCCAGGCATTATGGCCCTTGGGAGCAGGTTGCTTCCAATGTGGCCGAGGGTTTGACCAACTTGGGACTGGAGGTTACCTTGTTTGGAACAGGAGACTCGATCACTGCAGGTGAATTGGATGCAGTGATCGATACGGGATATGAAGAAGACAGAATGCAGGATGCCAAAGTTGTAGAATGCTTGCACATCAGTAACCTAATGGAAAAAGCAGGGGATTTTGATATCATCCACAACCATTTTGACTTCCTGCCACTGACTTATTCCAGGTTAATCAAGACACCGATGGTCACCACCATCCACGGTTTTTCCTCAGCTAAAATTATCCCGGTTTACAAAAAATATAACAGTACCTCCTCCTACATCTCCATAAGCAATAGTGATCGGAGTCCAGAATTGGAGTATGTGGCGACGGTCTACAACGGATTAAGAACTTCCGACTTTGTCTTCCAAAACGATCCTGAGGATTATTTGCTTTTTTTAGGAAGAATTCATCCGGATAAAGGAACGGCAGAAGCCATTGATATTGCCAAAAAAAGTAAGAGGCGCCTCATTATAGCGGGCATCATCCAGGATCAGGCCTACTTTGATGAAAAAGTTGCACCCCATTTAGGTGAGGAAATACGCTTTGTGGGCCATGTTGCGCCGGAACAGCGAAACGAATTGTTGGGAAATGCAGCGGCTTTACTTCATCCCATTCGATTTCACGAACCCTTCGGTTTAAGCGTGGCCGAGGCCATGTTATGCGGTACGCCTGTGGTAGCTTTCGATAAAGGTTCCATGGCAGAACTCATCTTGTCGGGTAAAACGGGCTACTTGGTAAACACGGTTGATGAAGCAGTAGAAGCGCTACCAGAGTTGGACAGCATCAGCCGGACGGATTGCCATCAATGGGCGAAGAGTCAGTTCTCCCAAGAGAAAATGGTTCAGGATTATCTCAAGGCTTATCGTTTAATTATTGATCCTTTGAGTCGGTGATGATCCGTTCCAGCAGCGTATTCAAGTCGACCGTGGCAAATGAGGAGGAATAATCAGAAAGGCCATAAGGGATGATCAACTTCCCGTTGTTGACGATAGAGCCACAAGAATATACCACGTTGGGCACATAACCTTCTCTTTCATTCTGGTTTGGAACCAGTAAGGGCTCCTTTAAGCGTCCAATTTCAACCGAAGGGTCATCGAGTTTTAACAGACTTGCTCCCAAACAGTATCGCCGCATCGCACCCACACCATGGGTAATGACCAGCCAGCCATGTTCAGTTTCAATAGGTGATCCACAGTTTCCGATCTGTGTAAATTCCCAGAAATGTAATGGGCTTTGGAGCTGAACCGGATTTTCCCAAAGGTTCATGTTTTTGGAATACATGATATAATTGTTCCATCCATCTATCCTGGACAACATGGCGTATTGGCCATTGATCTGACGGGGAAAAAGTGCAAGGTTTTTATTCTGTGCCCCCTTGCCATGCAAGGGCTTAATGGTAAAGTTATAAAAATCCTTGGTTTGGAGTAGCTTGGGCATAATTATAGCCCCATCGAAGGCAGTATAAGTGGCATAATACATAATCTCTCCATTGTCTTCCCTGAACTTTACAAACCTTGCATCTTCGATTCCCTTTCGTTCCAACTCAGAAATGGGAAAAATCACCCGATCAGAAATATCTGTGTCAAGGGAAAAACTTATCTCATGGTAGGAATCGGAGAGCCACAATACTTTTTCATAATGGAGCCGTTTAAAATCGTCTTCCAGAAGCTTCTGTGAATCTTGAATAACCTTCCTCAAATGATTATACTCGAAAGTATCTCCAATTTTTTCATCAATTTCTTTCAACACGCTTATGTCAATCTGTTCATCGGCAGCCTTTTCAAGAAATAGCTTTTTCTCATACTTGGCATTACGGATTATTTCAGCCTCGCCTACATAATTTCCTGCCGGAATCACACGGATGTTGTTTTCCCTATCGATCAGTGCCCTTCTAAAGACAATTGAAGAAATATGCCCTTCGCCTACAGCCCGAAAACTAATGATAATACGCTTTTCACCATCCTCCAGTTCGGACTGATCCGGGTCTTCTACTATGGAAGGATTAAAAAAAGCGGCGGATTCAATGGAATATTCATGGGTGAAATAGGCGCCCAAAAGTAATTTTCTTGGATTTGAAATTCCTTCAATGTCTATGTTAAGCGTCTTGATTACATTGCTGATTTTTTCAAAATGCCTGTCCAGGATCTTTGAAATATTCCGATGACGCTTTGAATATTCTTGTAAGATTGGGGAGATAATACCAAAAACCTTCTCCTCATCTAGTGTCATGACCCTTTTAATCACTTCCTGGGCACGTTCTTCACCATTAAAGAAAAACCGGGCGATGACACGTTTTGAATCTGGATTAACCTTGGCTGCCTGTCTATTGATTGGAATTCTCATGAGTTTGAATTATTCCCTTATTTAACTAGAATTGCTTAGGGACCGGTGGAAAGAGTAGGCAAGGTAAGGTAATTGAAGCCAATATTACCATTACGACGTAAACTAATCGGATATGCCTGGCACCTATAGTGTTCATAGATCCTACTCTATTTTCTATTCTAATCTTCCAACCTTACGATAAGGGCTTCGTCGCCACTAAGGCTGATGATCTCGTTGACTTTTGTCCCCTCGAGTTCAGGTGAAATGGCTACCTCGATGGTTCCGCTTATCGGAGTCTCTGGCTTAAAATAGCAAGGTCTATGGCTAAGATTCAGCAGCACCATGAACCTAGAAGATCCAGGTGCATGTCTGCAGTAGACGATAATCTGCCGATCAGAATGAATGGGGACATAATCCCCGACAAGAAGAGCGTTCTCTTTTAGGCGCAGATCAATCAGACGTTTATAAAGCGACAACATGGAATCGGGAGTTGTTTTCTGGATTTCAACATTGACTCTAGGAAACTTTTTGTCCACCCGAAGCCAAGGTTTACCCTTTGTAAAACCTGCATTTTCGGTGTCATCCCATTGCATGGGCGTACGGGCAGGATCACGGCTGAGATTTTTGTCCGGCATGTTCAAGCCTTGTGGATCCTGAACCTCTTCGAAAGGAATGGGCACGTCACGCATGCCTATCTCATCTCCATAGTAAATAGTGGGCGTGCCACGTAGCGTTAGCAACAATACCGCAGCTACTTTTGCCTGATCCAATCCTACCCTACTGGCGATCCGTGGGTTGTCATGATTGCTTAATATCCAATTAGGCCATCCCTCGTCCGGTAAGACGCCTTCGTACTCATCTATGGCTGTTGCAATTTTCTGAGAATCCCAAGGAAGGGAAAGCAACTTGAAATTAAAAGGAAGATGGGCGCCATTGTTGTCAATACCGTAGTAACTCATCAATTTATTAAGAGGCAAATAGATCTCCCCTATCATCATCCTCTCGTGATAACTGTCCAGTAGTTCGCGCATCTTCCGGATGATATCATGGACCTCCGGCTGATCTGTGGAATAAACCGGCAAAAGCTCATCGTAGGTTGGCATATGTTGCTCATAATCCGGATTTATAGGGTTGTCCCTCCATTTATCGTCCTTGACCATATGCCACATCACGTCCACCCGAAAGCCGTCTACACCCTTATCCAGCCAGAAGCGCATGACGTCGAGCATGGCTTCCTGAACTTCTGGATTCCGCCAGTTTAAATCCGGCTGCTCCTTTAGGAATCCATGGTAATAATATTGTTCAGTGTTTTCATCCCATTCCCATCCACTTCCCCCAAAGACGCTTCGCCAATTATTAGGAACCGAGCCATCTTCGTTGGCATCTTTCCAAAGGTACCAATCCCGTTTGGGGTTGTCCCGGGAGGATTTAGATTCCAAAAACCAAGGATGTTGATCGGAGGTATGATTGGGAACAAAATCTAGAATCAGCTTCATTTCCCGGGAATGGATCTCGGACAAAAGGCTATCGAAATCCTCCATATCTCCGAACATGGGATGAATGGCTTTATAATCTGAAACATCATATCCGAAATCCGCCATAGGCGAAGGGTAGATAGGTGATATCCATAATGCCTTTATCCCCAACCATTTCAAATAATCCAAACGTTTGATGATGCCTCTGAGATCCCCCACGCCGTCTCCATCACTGTCCTGAAAAGACCGGGGATAAACCTGATAAACAATGCCATTCTGCCACCACAGACTTTCGTTGTTAGCTTCTGTCATAAAAAAGGGAATTAA
>DATGMS010000469.1:0-2664 GCA_035307285.1 Cyclobacteriaceae bacterium | reverse complement strand
AGAAGAAAAAATTTGGGTCTTGGGGTTCTTTCGCAAATGCTCGGCCATATTCAGAGGGGGCAGCATTACCTCTTCCAAAACATGTACGTAGCCATTTTTACAAACCACATCTCCTTCAACAATGCGGATGTCAAACAAATGTGCATCTCCGGGCGCTCTTTCGACACCGGTTATTAAATAAAAATCTTCATTGCTTATTCCGGCATTATTCAGCGGCCTTTCCAAAAAATACAAAATAGGTTTGGAAGTCTGGTCTGTCAACAAATGCAAACCTTTGGTCTTAAACCGCTCCCAATATGGTGAGGCGCTGAGCTCAGCACCTGACTCAAACACAACACTGTCGAAAGCAGAGATGGCAGTGGCACGACGAATGGCTGCGCCCTCAATTAAACCACTACTGTTGTAATTGGCCAAATTGGCCAACAGATAAGCATTGTCTATCATACCAAAATTCAGAATCAACTTCTTCTGAGCCAATGACAAATCCTGATATGAACCAACCCCCCAGGGATTGTCGGAGTAAAAGCGCTCAAAAGCTGCATCATCAGCAACAAAAAGCGTTTTACTTCCTGTTCTGGATAACACCTCAGCATATCCAATGTCTTCAATCAAACGAACATAATTGGTAAAACGCTCCTCTCCAATTAGATAGTCATAAATACTCTCTCCCAACCATCCGGGTTCCTGATCGTCGTAAATGTAGTCGTCTTCGCAAGAAACTATTCCGAAACCAACCACCAGCAAAACTGCGATTAGCCATGCCTGCCCGATCCTTTGTCTCCAAAAATCTCTTTTCATTACCTTTATTGCTTTAAAAAACTGTTTGCACTTAATGAATCCAAACGCTATTGTTTCACAAAACGCCCGACATTGTTGCCTGCCCTGATAATGTATAGCCCAGGAGAAAGAAATCCAACATCAATACTGTTTTGCACCCATCCCGCAAACACTAATTGTCCGGATAAATCAAAAATCTGAACTTCCCCACTGTAGTCAATATTCAAAGACGAGATAACAGGATTGGGGTATATATTAAAACTTTCATTGTCGGAAACTTGCGGAATAGATACCGGTTGATCTGGAGCAAGATCCATAATCATCCAGCCAATTTGATCTCTTTTAATGGCCGACAAACCACCCGACATCTCTCTTTGACGGAAAAGCGCAATATTACCATCTCCATTAGCATAATACCTTGGCACAGAAGCAAAGGCATTCGCATCGGTTAAAACACTACCAAAAAAAGCTGGATGCTGATAACTCTCATCAAACGACACCTCCAGGGACTCGCCGGCAATAGCATTATCCTCGCCAGTTTGCCCAACCGTCACACGAAAATTAGCAATTGCCCCACTCCCGGCTTCAATGGCCAAATAATTTATTCTTTCACCCAAAGCTGCAAAAGTAATTCCCTGCTCAGATTTCAAGCTCAAATCAAAGCCTGTGGAAGTCACATTGTCTAATGCCACTGTGGTGGGATAAGCGTTCCCGTTAGAAACCTGAGTGGCAAAAACAACCGGAGCCTCAGTAAAGCTTTGCTCAAATTCTACACGAACCCAATCCTTAGTAACTCCACTTACCTCACCCACTTGCGCCTTGAGCCCTCCGAAATTATAGTTTCCTGCAGGAAGGGCAAGTAAAGGCAATTGCTCGTTCTTGGTTAACTGAGGATTAGTAAGGTATTGCCAGGGATAAAGTCTGAACACCAAAGAATTTGTATTAATGGAATTAACACGATTCGTAAAAGGTTGGGTATTATTAAACGTGGGCATTCCTAAAACAACCTTAGGAGCAACATCGTATTTTTTTCCAAAAATGGTCTGAATCCAATCAAAACTGTTCACTGGATACAATCCTGCCTGCACCTGAGTCATTCCTCCAGTTTGGTAATAACTAACTTCATTGGAGTAGAGATAAGACCCGTCAGCAGTTTCAACACCCAAACGATATCTTACAGCGCCGGAGGCTTCAGGATCAAGCGGGTCAAGGAAATTCAGCACAGAAATATCGTTACTGGCATACAATTCAGTAAAGATCCCATCATCTACCTTCTTCTCCAACTTGTAGGAACGGGATAAATCACCGTTATCATCGGTCCAAGAAAGTCGTATACTGTTAGACAGTGTCAGATATCGCTGAGACAGAACAGGAGCTTTATACGAATAGCCAGGGATCACATCATTATTGCTGTTGTAAGCTATCTGAGATTTATTGTCGGCATAATAGGCACCGGCAAGAGTCAATTCTCCATCGATTACCATTGCGCGAGCATCTTCTACCCAATTGTATATGGAGTAGCGCTCAACAAAATGTGCAGTATCCAGCACTGTCAAAATACCCTTCAAGTCATTCAACTGCTTTTGGGCATTGGCCTCAGTGTACTGCGTGGGATCATCCGGCCACCATTCGTTGGTCCAGTTGGCGCCATTGTTCCATTCTGTGATCCAAATGGGGCGCCCGGTCCGTTCGTGGATATACTTTAGATCATTGTACCATTGTTGAGCACTCTTTCCACCCCAATATGCATGAATAGCTACAAAATCAACCCTATAATTAAGCTCATCACATCGATCGATGAAATTAAAAAGGGACCAATTGTTGAAAGGGTCGGAGGTTGCCGGAGACCCTAACCGAAAACCAGAGCTCATAAACTGTGGCCACATA
>DATGMS010000468.1:0-6367 GCA_035307285.1 Cyclobacteriaceae bacterium | reverse complement strand
AGGAATGGATGAAGATATGGATTTTTGATCCTATACCGGTTGGGGTTGATCGGAAAGAACCTTTACAAGATCGTCCACGATAAAAGCAGCATCCTTTTGCGATCCATAGATCAGCTGTGAGCTTCTTGATCTTTGATAAGGGATTCCCAGAAAGTAAAGGCCTGAAACCTCAGAAAAACCCTTCTGTCTTCTAAGCTGGTGCAGATCATTTTCAAATTCCGGGATTCGAATGAAATCAAAGTTAGGTTTGAAGCCCGTTGCAAAGAGTATGAAGTCATACTTACCAGTTTCGCCTCCCTCAAAGATGACGGAGCCTCCTTCCGCTTTGGTTACGCTTTTCTTTCGTTTGGCTTTTTTCAGGTGCCTTTTAAGATCATCAAATAGATAAATCGCCTCACCACTGTTTATTGTTTTTTCTGTGGCAGGCTTGTCCAGTTGGCCGAATGTTCTGGCAAGTGTCAGAATATTTCTGCCGAACATATGAAGCGACGAAAACTTTGGTTTCCTATTGGTCGACCAATCTATGGAAAAATACTTGGTCAGCTCTGCCCCGATTTGAGCAGCACTGTTTCCTGTACCAACCAAAAGGATTTTTTTTCCTTTGATGGAAATAGGGCTTTTGTAATTGTTGCTGTGGATGTAGGGGATCGTCAGGTCCGCTACCCATTCAGGAAAAGAGGGCTTTTCGCAAAAACCAGCGGCATGGATGATCTTTTTGACGGTATATTTTTCTCTGGAAGTCGTAACGACAAAAAGTCCGTTTTCTTTCCGTATCTCATGGACTTCTTCATTGGCAGAGACCGGCAGATCAAAATGATCCACATAGCGGTCAAAATAGTCGGCCATCTGGTTTTTCGTCGGTCTTGAGTTTTTCGATAATGCCATGGGCAAATCGGGGAGAGCACTCAGTCCGGCAGGGGTGAAAAGGGTTAGGGAATCATACCTCTTTCTCCAGTTGTCGCCTATGTGTTTATTTTTCTCTAGAATAATGAAATCCACTTTCTTCTTCTGCAGAAATCTCCCTGCAGCCAAGCCACATTGACCTGCTCCTATGACTAATACCTCCTTATGAACCATTATTCTATCCCCTCCAATTCACTCAATTCTAGCCAACGCTGTTCAAGAACTCCCAGTTGTTGATCAATCTCCTGGACTCTGGTAGACCACGACAACAAGGTCTCGTGACTATCCGTACCTTGACTGATAATCTCCACCAGTTTAGCTTTTTCCTTCTCAAGGGTAGTCATATCCGTTTGGATCTGCTCGAATTCCTTCTTTTGTTTGAAGCTGGCTTTATTGGAAGTCTCGTTCCTACTTTCTTCCTTCGCTTTTGCAGGAGCTACCGAAGGTTTGCTTTTTTCCAGTACTTTCTGCTCCTTTTCCCATTCCCTATATTCGGAGTAATTTCCAGGGAAATCCTTAATGATCCCTTCGCCTTGGAAGACAAACAGGTGCTCCACCAACCTATCCATAAAATAACGATCGTGCGATACAATGATCAGACAGCCGGGGAAATTGTCCAGAAAATCCTCTAATGTATTGAGCGTCATAATGTCCAGATCGTTGGTTGGCTCATCGAGGATCAAAAAGTTTGGGTTTTTGATCAAGATCATCAATAGCTGAAGTCTTCTGCGCTCGCCTCCGCTAAGGTTTCCTACAGGAGTGTGTTGCTGCTTTGGAGGAAAACCGAACTTATTCAAAAATTGGCTCACGGTAATGGTGCTGCCGCCCGCTACCGTCACTACTTCGGCAATATCTTTTACAATATCTATCAGTCTCTTTTCATCATCAAAAGAAAGCTCCTCTTGCTTATAATATCCAAATGCCGTAGTCTGTCCGATTTTGATTTTCCCACTATCTGGCGCAAGTTGGCCGATGATCATGTTCAGGAAAGTTGTCTTACCGACGCCATTAGGGCCTACTATGCCGATCTTGTCGCCTTTCTTAAAGGTATAGCTGAAATCCTTCAGGATCTTTTTATCCCCATAGGACTTATTGATCTTATCTATTTCAATGATCGAATTTCCCAGACGTTGCGAAGTCACGGTCAACTCGATTTCTCTTTCTTCTTTTTTGGCAAAAGCCTTTTCCTTGGTGGCTTCAAAGGCATCCACCCTGTATTTTGCTTTGGTGGTCCTTGCCTTCGGCTGCCGTCTCACCCAATCCAGTTCTTTTTTGTAGAGGCTTTTTGCCTTTTCCAATTCGGTAGCTTCGTTGAGCCTGCGTTCCTCCTTTTTTTCCAAGAAATAACTGTAGTTTCCCTGGTACCTAAAGATTTTGGCTTCATCCAGCTCAAGAATTTCATTGGTCACCTTTTCCAAGAAATACCTGTCGTGAGTCACCATAAAAAGAGAAAGATTGGCTTTGGAAAGGTAATCTTCTAGCCATTCAATAGTCTCCAGATCCAAATGGTTGGTAGGCTCATCCAAAAGTAGTAGGTCTGGTTTTTCCAATATGGCTTTTGCGAGGGCGACTCTTTTGCGTTGTCCCCCGGATAGAGATCCCACCATCATTTCTGTATCATGTAGGCCAAGCTTTCCGGTCACTTCTTCGACTTGGTATTCATAGTCCCAAGCCTGCAAAGCATCCATTTTCTCCATGAGACCGTGGAACTCGTCATTGTCGCCGTGCCCGGCTTCCACTTCCCGCATTACTTTTTGATAGCGTTGTATAACCTCGAAAACTTCGTTGGAAGATCCCGAGAAGATAGTTTGAAAAATGGAAAGATTGGATTCAAACACGGGGTTTTGATGGACATAAGCAACCTTAATGCCTTGGTTTACCGCCACGGCACCCGAGTCAGGCACCTCAATACCCATGATTATTTTCATCAAGGTGGATTTCCCCGCACCGTTTATTCCAACCAAAGCGATTTTTTGGCCCTGGTCAATTCCGAATGAAATGTTATTGAATAATTTTTTCTCTCCGAAGGTCTTGGAAAGGCTCTCTACTGATAGGTAATTCATACGCAAAATTAATAAAAAACGGTGGAAAGAAAAGGAAGCCGCAAAGGTACCCTTTACCGTATTATAAAAATCAATATCTATTTAAAAAGTACTTTTATTGCTTCATTGAGTTGGGAAAATGCCTCCCTAAGATGCTCGCCGGACTTCTTGAATTTTGGATCCATGTTCTTTTTTTCTTGCTGAAATCGATTTTCAACCTTCGTCTTCATATCCTCGAACTCTTGTTCAATATCCCATTTTTTGGCTTTTAGCTCTTCGATCTTTTTGTCAATTTCCTTCCCCGCTTCCCCTGACATCTCCTTGCCTTTTTCTATCAGCTCATCGATCTTGTAGCCAATGTCCTTAAGCAGTTTTTCTACTTCTTCTACAGTTTTATTTTTGGTAGCCATGGAAATAATTTTTTGAATGCATTAAATATACTGATCAAAGTCCATTAATCAATGCAACTTGTTGTATCTCAAGGCGAGATACTTGCAAACAAAAGACAGCCTGCGCTGGTGCAGACTGTCTATTTTATTTGATATGGGTTAAATTTAACTAGTGTGAACTTAACCTAAGATGTTAAGTCTCACGCAAACCTTTCTGTCGGCAGACAAATATCGCGGATCTATGCAAAAACTATCAGCGTTAATCTGTGTTATCTGCGGGACGCCGAACGTCAATTTATTACTATAACTAGTACGAAAGCTGATAGGCCGTCACCTTGTTTTTGAGGAAAGTTGGAACCAGAATGATGTTGTCCTCAGGAATAAAATCGATATCAGCCGTGTTGGATTCCTCTGCCTTGGTATCGATGATCAAGGTCTCCACGCCATCCTGAACCAAAAATACCTCACCGCCCCAGCGGCTGGCAATGAAAGTGTCTTCATCAATGATTACCAAGCCATCCCCGCCTGTAACGACGCTGTTGATGATTTCGAAATTGCCGTCAGTATCATATTTTTTCAAACCTTCGCCGTCCAACCCGTATAGGGTGCCGTTATCCGCAATCCTGATGCCGTTGATGCTGCCTTGACCCTCTGCGAAAGTCGATATTTTGCCGTCTTCCATCACATGGATCTTTCCTGCCCGCATGTCAGTGAAATATACCTTTCCGTTATAAGTATCCAGGTCATTGAGGAACTGGGCTCCTTCTAAAGGATAGCGGTTGGCGATTTTGGCCCCTTCAATGTCTATTTCCACGACCTCATCAATGTCCGTCACATAAAGCTTACCGTCAGAAATCCCCATGCCCTTAGGCGCATTCAATCCTGTTATCCAATCTCTTTGGGTGATTTCTCCAGCCGTAGTGATAATGGAAATAGAACCTTTGCCATCCTTCTCTGAAGCATCTCCTTCAATATTGGCTACGTAGACATTGCCGCTTTCTTCATCATAAAAGACGGATTCACAGGTAGTAAGATCTGCGGGGGTTTCCCAGATCAACGTAGCGGTGGGTTCCTGTTGTTCTGTAGCCAAGGTGTCAGCCGTTGTTGTGTCGGTAGTGTCCCCCGAGTTCTGTTGCGGACCGCACTGCCAAAAAAGAAGAGCAGCTACGAGTAAAGGAGCTGATTGGTTGATTGTTTTTTTCATGTTCAAGGTCAATTAAATGTTTAGTGATTTGTTAATTTTTAAAAGTGTCTAGGTATTAATGATTGAAATTAAGTAAAAACAACCGTTTTTAAATGAAATTCGCTTATTTTTATTCCCTATCGGAATAATCTGAAAACCCCCCGCCCAAAATTTCCATCAATATCTTGTTGTACTACTACTTACTTACTCTAAAACCACCCCTTATGAACAGACGGATTGCCTTACCCGTACTTTTAATTTCCTGTATGTTATATTCCTGCGGGAAACAAACAGAAGAAGTGGATTATACTTCACTTTCTGATGAAGAGAGATTGGAGATAGCCGCTGAATTGGCCCATAACACTATTATGGTGGACGGGCACGTAGACCTTCCCTATCGCATGAAAGTCGGGGGATTTACCCTTCAAAGAGAAATGTTGGACGTTTCGGTGAGGACCGAAGGCGGGAATTTTGACTTCCCTAGGGCGAAGGAAGGCGGTCTGGATGCCCCTTTTATGTCCATCTATATCCCGGCCGCTTATCAGACGAGAGGAGGAGCCAAGGTTTTTGCCGATTCCCTGATCAAAATGACCGAACGTCTGGCGAATACCTGGCCAGAAAAGTTTGCCATGGCCTATAGTCCTTCCGATATTGAGAATAATACCAATCAGGGCAAAATCTCCCTTCCCATGGGTATGGAAAATGGTGCGCCCATTGAAGATGATATTGATAACGTTGCCTATTTTTATGAAAAAGGGATCCGTTATATCACCCTTACCCACGGCAAAGATAACCTGATTGGTGACTCTTCCTATGATACGACCAGGACGCACGGAGGATTAAGTGAATTCGGAGAGCAGGTAGTCAAGGAAATGAACCGATTGGGTATTATGGTAGATATCTCCCATGTCTCGGACGATACTTTTTATGATGTGATGAAACTTAGCCAGGCCCCCGTTATCGCCTCCCATTCCTCTGCCCGTCGGTTCACACCGGGCTTTGAAAGGAATATGGATGACGAGATGATCAAAGAACTGGCAAAGAACAAGGGGGTGATCATGATCAATTTTGGGGGGAGCTTTATTGACGAAGGCTATCGCGAGAGAACCGATGTCGTGAGGGAGCATATTGTCAATTGGCTAGCGGAAAACAACCTCAGCCGGAACGACTCCGCTGCCAAGGCTTATATCGAAGAATATGTATCCCAAAACAATCCTTTCCCCGATGTGCAAAAAGTAGCCGATCACTTTGACCACGTGGTCAAGCTGGTGGGGATCGACTATGTGGGCCTGGGTTCCGATTTTGACGGGGTAGGGGACACGCTTCCTACAGGATTGAAGGATGTGTCCATGTATCCCAACCTTATTGCTGAATTGTTGAAGCGGGGATATTCGAAAGAGGATATAGAGAAAATCTGCTACAAAAATGTGTTTCGGGTGTGGAAGGCGGTTGAGGAACTGGCACAGTCCTAGGCTTAGGTTGTCAGAAGGCCCAGTGATAAGAACTTCCAGCGGGAAGCCTAACCCACGCTGCAGATTGAGGATCATCTCCGGGGAGAGAGAGGTTGCTTCCCGAGGCGGCAAACTGCTTACCCAGTAAGGAGAAGAGGGCCCATTCTATCTAGAGGTTCTGTCTAGCCTATTGGAACCACGCTACAGCTTGTAAAGAAACACTCCTAAAAAGAAGGTAAGCAAGGTCCCTTGCTTATCTTCTTAAACTTCTTATGAAAGTAACGAGATATCCAGCAACTGGGCCTTACGTCAGAACCACCCATAACATCCACCGAACAAAACTTTTCACCGGAATTTTCCCGAGTCCATTACAGTTCCGGCTAGTTGCATTGGATTTAA
>DATGMS010000467.1:0-3904 GCA_035307285.1 Cyclobacteriaceae bacterium | reverse complement strand
TAAAAGAACAAGGCAAGGATAAGAGCAACTCCAAAAAAGGAGCTTTCTACTTTCATCTTGACAAGAGTAAGTACAAGGAAGATTTTCAGACAGTTTTAAATTTTATACCAAAAAATGAAATGCCCAATGTCAATGAATAGCTCTCTACACACTCAATTATGAACACAAAAGTCCCTGTTATTTTGAGAATAAATTGTTACTATTACAATTAATAATAACCCAACCGACATTAATGAAAACCATTCTATCAATTAAGCAATTTGTTATTTGCCTGATTCCAATCCTACTGTTCACCTCCTGCCAGACTTCTACCACACAAGAATCCGGCAGTGAATACGATAGCCTATCTGAAGAAGAGAAACGCCTTCCGGAAAATTCCCTGAAAGGGATAAAGCTTGCCGAAGGGCTTGAGGCTAGCCTGTTTGCCTCCGAACCAACCATTACCAATCCTACCAACATCGACGTGGATCACCTAGGGAGGGTATGGGTTTGCGAAGCCTTTAATTACCGTCCAAAACTTACCGGAAACGACCCAAATCCTGAAGGAGACCGCATTGTCATATTGGAGGATACAGATGGCGATGGTATCAGTGATAAAAGCACGGTATTTTATCAAGGGCCTGAACTTAATGCCCCATTGGGCATCTGGGTGATGGGCAATAAAGTCATTGTCTCCCAAAGCCCGTATGTATGGCTTTTCACAGATACGGACGGGGATGATAAAGCCGACAAAAAGGAAATTATTTTTCAAGGAGTGGACGGGGAACAGCATGATCACGGGATGCACGCCTTCGTCTTCGGCCCGGATGGAAAGTTCTATTTCAATTTTGGCAACGAAGGGGGGCAGATAATGGATGCTAAAGGAGAAATCATAAAGGATGCTGTTGGTAAAGAGGTATCACCACAAAACTACAAACAAGGGCTGGTGTTTCGATCCAATCCGGATTTCACCGAGTTTGAGGTTTTGGGGCAAAATTTTAGGAACAATTATGAAGTAGCCGTGGATTCCTATGGCACCATGTGGCAGTCCGACAATGATGATGATGGCAATCAAGGCGTAAGAATTAATTACGTGATGGAATATGGCAACTTCGGCTACACCGACGAAATGACAGGTGCGGGATGGCGAGCCAATAGGACCAATAAGGAAGCCGAAATCCCGGAACAACACTGGCATTTAAACGACCCAGGAGTCGTACCCAACCTTCTACAAACGGGCGCTGGATCTCCGACCGGGATCTTGGTTTATGAAGGCAGACTGCTACCGGAAGTATTTTGGGATCAAATGATTCATGCTGATGCTGGCCCTAACGTGGTTCGGTCTTATCCTGTAAGCAAAGAGGGGGCGGGATACCAAGCTTCCATAGTAAATATTATGGAGGGGGATAAAGATCAATGGTTCCGTCCATCGGATGTCTGCATTGCACCCGACGGCTCTCTAATTGTGTCGGATTGGTATGACCCAGGTGTGGGCGGGCACCAAGCTGGTGATCTGGATAAAGGAAGAATTTTCAGAATTGCCCCTGAGGCAAGCCGGTATGAATTACCATCTTTGGATTTAAACACACTCGACGGGGCAATCGAGGCATTACAAAACCCCAACCTATCCGTACGCTATCAAGCTTGGCAAAAGCTCAACAGTCTTGGCTCGGAAGCCGAAGAAAAATTAGCGGAGCTGTATAAAACCCATGAAAATCCAAGAATAAGAGCACGGGCTCTTTGGTTGTTGACCAAAATCCCTGACATAGGAACAAACTATCTAGAATTAGCGATTGGGGATCCCGATGCCAATATCCGAATAGTAGGACTACGGGCGGCCAGACAGTTAAAGGCTGACCTAGTTCCATTCCTGGAAACTATGGTGAATGACGCGGATGCACAGGTACGTAGAGAGGCTGCCATTGCCCTCCGAAACATGAAAGCACCCCAAGCTCCTGATTTATGGGCTCAACTGGCAAATCAACACGATGGAAATGACCGTTGGTATCTAGAAGCACTTGGAATCGGCGCAGAAGGTCAATGGGACAGGTATTTTACAGCTTGGGCAGGCCAATCTCAAAATGAATCCATCAACAATAAAATCCAAAAAGACATTGTATGGAGAGCCCGAACCAGCAAGGCAATCCCGTTACTTGCGTCCCTCGCCTCTGATTCAAATGAAGCCTTGAATCAGAGATTACGATATTTCCGGGCATTCGATTTCAACCCCAACGGAGTGGAAAAATCTACCGCCTTGGTAAATATGCTGAACGAGCAGATTAGCAACTCCGACCACAGTTCAGAGGATGGATTGCGTATCAAAAAGCTCGTCTTGAACCATCTTGATCCTCTATACATCAGGCAATCGGCTGTAGCTATGACAGCGCTCCGTGAGGTCTTGGATGAAACTCAAGGGAGCATGGAGTACGTGGAGCTGGTTCAAAGATTTCAACTGAAGGAGGAAAACTCCAGATTATTAAAGTTAATCTTGGCGGAGAGCGACAATGCTACCGGAAGAGCCGCCGCAGGCACACTCTTGAACCAAGGTGGCAGAGCCATGGTTCAACAGGTCTTAAAGGGGTCAGACGAAGTCTCCACCTTAAAAATGATCACTGCAATTAGGGGTATTGGTTCAAATGAATCATTGCAACTATTAGAAGAGATTGCCTTTGACGACGCCCGTCCCATTGCCTTAAAACGTGTAGCTGCAGAAGCAATAGGAAGAAGCTATGGGGGTGAAAATAGGGTTCTTGAACTTTTGAGGGAAAATAAATTCCCGGAAAGCCTAAAAGCCTCTGCCGTGAGTGGGGTTAGCAATACTTGGAGGCAGGATGTCCGCGCAGAAGCAGCCACCTATCTTGATAAAAAAGGTAGCGGAAATGCGACAAATACCCCACCGATGAAGGAGCTGCTTGCTTTAGAGGGAAACAAAGAAAATGGACAGTTGGTATTTAAACAGAACTGCGCCATTTGTCATCAGGTGGGGGAAGTTGGAACAGATTTCGGCCCGAATCTCACCGAAATTGGAAGCAAACTATCAAGAGAAGCCCAATATATATCCATTTTGCACCCGGATGCAGGAATCAGTTTTGGCTTTGAAGGCTACCGTATCAACATGAAAGACGGAAGTGTAATGGGAGGAATAATTTCCAGTAAAACCGAAACGGATGTCGACCTGAAATTGCCTGATGGAACGGTGACTAGCATCAAGACGAGCGATATAGCCTCGATGGAACAATTGGAGAATTCCATGATGCCCGCTGGATTGGTAAACGCCTTCTCCACCGAAGAACTGGCAGATCTGGTAGAATACTTAATGTCATTAAAGCGAAACAGTTAATAAACCCACATAGATGAAAAACGAAAATTTGCAAAAATCACGTAGAAATACGTTAAAAAAAATAGCGGGAACTTTAGCCTTGGGCACAGTTGCTCCATTCATGAGCCATAGGTTATCTGCTGCCGAAAACGCCTTGGATAATGAAATAAAAGGCCGTGTAAACCATTCCGTTTGCAAATGGTGTTACAACGACATCTCCTTAGAAGACCTCTGCAGATCGGCTAAAGAAATAGGACTTAGTTCCATAGAACTGCTGGGTCCAAATGAATGGCCGACGCTGAAAAAATACGGTTTGACCTGTGCGATGCCCCAAGGGGCAGGATTGGGAATAGAACGCGGCTGGAATGACCCTGCTCTCCATGATGAATTGGTTAGAAGTTATGAGGAGGTTATCCCCAAGGTAGCAGAAGCTGGCTATTCCCAAATCATTTGCTTTTCGGGCAATAGAAGAGGCCTGGATGATAAGAAGGGAATTGAAAATTGCGCCATTGGCCTGAAGAGAATCATGCCTGTCGCCGAAAAATACAACGTCACCATGTGTATGGAACTGTTGAACAGCAAGGTCAACCACAAGGACTATCAGGC
>DATGMS010000466.1:0-11808 GCA_035307285.1 Cyclobacteriaceae bacterium | reverse complement strand
AATCTTACCTTCTAATATAGGACAATTATTTTTTATATTAATGGAGAAAGTATTTCTTCAGCCAACTATCCTTGGCGGGAATCAACCAGCTATCCGAAAGATCCTGCTTCTTACTGACCAATGGATTAAAAACGGGAGTTTCTTCTTTTAGGTTACCGGTCTCGATGTGTTTTTTCAACTCCTGAAGCTTGCTCGTGACGACATTTTCTTCATTAATAAAAGAAACTTTTCCCTGGTCTAGCAAATTGACCTGTAGTTTTTGCTCTATATCCCTGAGCACCTTTACCGAACTGTCAATGGAGCAGCCGCTCGCTCCGAGATTTGCTTCGTCCACAGCCAGAATGATAATGCGGTCATATTGCAAATCAAAGGAAGTGGGCATTAGCCTTCCGTGCGTGTTCCACTGATCGCAGAAAGCGGCTAATTTTTCTTTGATAAACTCCAATTCTTCGGGATTAAAGTTTCGGTCTGACTGATAGATCCAAACCCTTGCCGTCTCCGGCATTTCTTGAAAAGGTAGGTACATATATTTTGAGTGTTTTAAAGTCTTATGATGTAACGATAAAAGAACAAGAATGATTCTAGGATTTTCTTAGATGTGTGGCAGCAGCGACGAAGCTGTCTATAGCATAAGTCTGCAAAGAGGATTGACGTATTTCCTGATTTACTTCAGCTGCGTCACCCCAATCCCTGATCTTTCGCTATCATTTCCGCCAGATCATAGACCTTTACTTCATGTTCGCGGTTTTTGTTCTTGACCCCATCGGACATCATGGTCAGGCAGAAGGGACAGCCTACCGCAATGGCCGAAGCCCCTGTGCCCAAGGCTTCTTCCGTCCTTTCCACATTGATATCTTTACGGCCGGGCTCAGGCTCTTTGAACATCTGTGCGCCACCGGCTCCGCAACAGAGTCCCCTGGTACGGCAACGTTTCATTTCCACCAGTTCTACGTCTAAAGCCCGGATTACCTCTCGCGGCGCTTCATAGACATTGTTGGCTCTGCCCAGAAAGCAGCTGTCATGGAAGGTGATTTTTTTGCCTTTGAAGGCACCGCCTCCCTGAATGACTATTTTGCCTTCATTGATCAATTGCTGCAAAAATTGGGAGTGGTGGATGACCTCGTAATGTCCTCCCAAAGCCGGATATTCATTTTTAAGGGTATTAAAACAATGGGGGCAGGCAGTGACCACCTTTTTTATATCATAGCCATTAAGCACCTGGATGTTGCCGACCGCCTGCATCTGGAACAGAAATTCGTTCCCTGCTCGCCTTGCAGGATCACCCGTACAGGCTTCCTCGGTACCGAGGACCGCAAAGTTCACCCCCACTTTATTCAAAATCTTGACGAAAGCCTGGGTTACGGCCTTATAGCGGTCATCAAAGGATCCGGCACATCCCACCCAAAATAGGATTTCCGGGCTTTCTCCGGAAGCGGCCACTTCGGCCATGGTGGGTACTTTATAGGTTGACATAATTGGTTAGTTTAATAGTTGATAGACCATAGTCCATGGTTCCGATTTGTCCACAGTCGACAGACCACAGCAGTTTCCTGATTGATAGGTAGACTCGGCTCTCCAGATCACTTTGTTCATGGTTCTAATATCTTACATCTTATAATTTCGGGCTTATCTCACTCTTCCTTCTTCAGTCCTTCCGCCCAATTGAAGCGGTCGCTTGGTGAAAATTTCCAGGGAGAGAAACTTGTTTCCATATTTTGAAACATCGCGTTCCACTGTGCCGGAGAACTGCTCTCCTCCATGGCCGTATACCGCCTCATTTCCAAAATAATGGCTAAGGGATCAATATTAACAGGACAGGCTTCTACACAGGCGTTGCAACTGGTGCAGGCATTGATTTCTTCTTTGGTAATGTAATCATCCAAGAGCGATTTTCCGTCTTCTAATCCGGGGCCACCAGAAAGGATGCTTTTGGTAACCTCTTCCGCCCGGTCGCGGGTATCCATCATGATTTTTCTGGGGGAAAGTTTTTTCCCGGTAATATTAGCCGGACATTCAGCGGTACATCTTCCGCATTCCGTGCAGGAAAAGGCGTTCAATATATTTACCCAGCTTAAATCATTCACATCTTTGGCCCCAAACCTGGATATTTCTGTGGGAGCTCCCGGAGCCGGTTCAGTGGCCGTACCCAGCATCAGATTGACCTCGTTGGTGACCTCGGGCATATTCCTCATTTCACCTCTAGGCTTAAGGTCGGTGTACCAAGTGTTGGGAAAAGCTAGGAATATATGCAGGTGCTTTGAATACGTGATGTAAATGGTGAAACCCAAAATCCCTAGAATATGAAACCACCAGGCAAAACGTTCGATAAATATCAATGTACCTGTGCTTGATCCTTCAAACAGGGGGATGATCAGGCCACTTAGAAATAAATAATCTATGGTGATGTAAGACGGCGTGCCTCTTTCCGCAAGGATTTGATCCGTCGCATTCATCGTAAGGATGGCACACATTAAGACAATCTCAATGATTAGGATAAGGTTGGCATCCAGCGCCGGCCAGCCTTTTAGCTCCCTTGCGTTGAGACGCGGGACTTTGGTAATATTCCTCCTTACCAAAAAGGAAACGCAGGCGATGAGCACCAGTAGGGCTAGAAATTCAAATAGATTCATCGCCAGCGGGTAAAACCATCCTGTGTAAGGGGCAAAAGTCCGGTGGCCTCCGGTGAGTCCATCTATGACAAATTCCAGAACTTCAATATTTATGATGATAAAAGAGGCATAGATGTAAAGATGAAGAATGGCTGGGATCATCCTTTTGAACATTTTCTTCTGACCAAAGGCAACCAGCCACATGGTTTTCCACCTTTCCCCTCGGCGGTCATTTCGGGCTTCCGGTTTCCCCAAGAGTATGCTTTTTCTTAAAAATGCCACCCTTCGGTAAAGCACCACGCCGGTAAAGGCCATAATCAGCAAAAAAACTAACTGGGGTAAAAAGCTCATAATGAAATATTTAAAATATACCGGGTCTTTTTTTGATTTTATTTACTGTATTGTTTTTGCAGGAAACGAACTTATGTCTACATTTGCATCACTTTAACACGGTGATGTAGCTCAGTTGGTAGAGCATCGGACTGAAAATCCGTGAGTCGGTGGTTCGAATCCACTCATCACCACAAAAGCCTTGAAAGATCTTCAAGGCTTTTTTTATGCCCTGTTCGTCGAATTTGTGAATGCTTTTATTTTCGATAACCTGCATGATTCGTTTCATAGAGGACAAAGTTATAAATAGTAGGCATGTCTGCTTTAGGATTTGTTTTTAAATTTAACCTATTTGTTTATAAATCTCTATTGGAAAGGTTGGAGAAGTTAGGCTTCAAATTGCTTTTTTCTTCTGATAAACGTATGTCAGTTCCCAGATGAAGCTTCTTTCCAATCTGATTGTCCCTTGACATTTAAGATTGTCTAGTCGTTGAGGTAGTGTATATTGTGTAACTTTATGTGCTATTGCGGATCGCCATGTTGTTTAGCAAATCAAGGCAAGCAGGCAAACCTATTGGCAATAATTGCTGTTAACAGGCTATAACTGAATCTAATGAATTAAAAATGGCTAATAAGATAAAAGATTTCTTCCAAATGGGTGAAGTGGGAAATTATTTCTTTAGGGTATTTAGGAAACAGGATGCCAGCCAAAAAGGGAATATCAATCTTCGCATGATGCATGGGATCAATAAGATATCCATTCTGGTATTCTTGGTGGCGATCATCGTCATGATCGTAAGGCGGTTGGTGTAAATCTTTTTAGTATTGAAGAAATAATGCAATGACGCTCCCGTTTTTCCGAGAATATTGTCTCTCTAGACCCGGTTCTTCAGAAGATACCCCCTTCGATGCCAACACACTTTGTTTTAGGGTGGGTGGGAAAATCTATGCTCTCCTGGACATCGACCTTTTTGAAAGTGTTAACCTTAAATGTGACCCTGAATGGGCCGTAGAACTGAGAGAAGAGCATGATGGGATTGTTCCCGGTTACCACATGAATAAAAAGCACTGGAACACTGTCAAGCTGGACGGAAGCGTACCGGATCCTTTAATCTTAAAATTGCTGGACCATTCCTATGATTTGGTGCTGCGGAGCCTGCCTAAAAAGATACAAGCCGAACTTTCATGACCTTATTATCTATAGAACATATTTACAAACAATATGATGAGGATAACCATGCCCTTATCGATTTTTCCCTTAAAATAAAAAAAGGCAGCATATGGTCATTGGTGGGTGAGAGCGGTTCCGGAAAAAGTACGCTGTTGCGTATCATAGCCGGATTGGAAGTGCAAGATAGGGGAGAGGTGTATTTTAATGGAGAAACGGTGCTTAACCCTGCTCAAAAGCTGGTGCCCGGCTACGAGGAGATTCAACTTATCCATCAGGATCACCATCTTTTTCCCCATTCCACCGTGGCCGAAAATATAGCTCGCCCCTTGTTGCTTTTCGATAAAGCTTATAAAGAAGAACGGCTCGAGTATCTTCTGCAGCTTTTGGATCTGGAAGCACACCGGCACAAGCTTCCGCGTGAGCTATCAGGGGGGCAGCAGCAAAAGGTGGCTATCGGGAGGGCGCTGAGCATAGAACCTGAGATATTATTGCTGGATGAACCCTTCAGTAGTTTGGATATCATACAGAAAAGGATCCTGATCGCCGAACTAAAAACGATATTTAAGAAGCTAAAAGTTACTGTCATTCAGGTGACGCATGACATAGATGATGCCATGACGATGACGGACCAGTTATGCATTATCCGCAAAGGGAGAATAGTCCAAAAAGGGAAATCAGAAAACATCCACCAACATCCCAAAAGCTATTACGTTGCCAAGCTTCTCAGTGAACTTAATCCTATCCCCGACCAATCGGATAGTTATATTAGAGCTTCAGAGGTGATTTTTGATGCCACAGCTCATGGGGTTCGGGGAAAAGTCCGGGAAGTACAATATCTCGTTGCCCATAACCTGCTCAAGGTGCGGGTAAAGGGGTCTTCATTGGAATGGACGGTGGAAGATCGAGAGAGGAAATATAAAAAGGGGGAGGACGTCGACTTGAGTTGGGAGCAGAAAAAAACCCTTTATCTGAAATGACGCTTCAGGTAAAGGGTTTTTAGACAAGTTCGCATTTTTGATTAATGGTGTTCGCCGTGCTCTCCATGGACATGGCCGTGTGCGATTTCTTCTTCAGAAGCTTCTCTAACCTCTATCACTTCACCGATAAAATGTAAAGAAAAGCCTACTAGCGGATGGTTGAAATCCAATAACAGCTCCTCACCAAGATCTTTGACGACTTTGGCCTGCAGAGAATATCCTTCTTCATCTACCAGGGGCAGGAAATTTCCTTCTTCGAGCATGTCCGGCGTAAAACCCCTCTCTTCAGATAATTGATCCTTGGGTACGTTGGCAATCATTTCGTCATCTGCTTCGCCGTAAGCTTCATCCACTGTTAAGTGGAAGTCAAATGAATCCCCTTTAGCCTTGCCTTTTAGGAGTTCCTCGAATCTTTCTGGAAGGCCGCTGTTGCCAAATAAAAAGTAAAAAGGATCTTCCTGATCCCTTACTTCCACGCTGATAGCTTCAGTTTCTTCCTCCTCCTTGGAGATCCTTAATTCATATGTTAGGCCTACAACTGAGTTGTTATCGATTTGCATAGTCGGTTTTTTTTTGGTAAAGGTAGAGGATTATATTTTGGATGGGAAGTATATCGCGGGAAAATCGACGTTGGAAGTCCTTACTTAATGGCTCCGTTTACCATCACTGCCAAAATAGCAAACATGGTAAGGATAAAACAAAGGAATATTTTTTTCTCTTGTTTCTGAATAGTAAAAAATACAGAGGTGGCAAATAATACAGTAAACACGAGGCCAATCATCAAGATAACCTTCATGTAAAGATCATGTGACTGGTGGAAATACGGGTAGACAATATCTGGTGACGGAGTTAAGGTCAAAGGCTGTTTTCCATAACGAACGAAAACCCATTCCTTTAAGTAAGAGAAGGCGAAGATCCCCGAGGTAAAGATGGACGCAAATGCCATGAAAAATCTGTTCATTCACTTCGAATAAATACTCCCACAGATTGACAAAAGTCAGACCCTGTGGGAGTGTAAGGATTATAGCACAATATTGACGATTTTCTTAGGGACGACGATCACCTTTTTAGGCGTCTTTCCTTCCAGCCATCTTTGGACAATTTCGTTTTCCATCGCAAGGGCTTCTATCTCTTCTTTTGATAAACTAACGGAAAGGGGGAGTTTTACCCTAACTTTTCCGTTGATAGAGACGGGGTATTCATGGACATCTTCTACCAGGAAGGCCGGGTTAAACGCTGGATACGATGCTTCCACAATAGATTGCTTATGCCCCATCAAAGACCAAAGCTCCTCAGCGATGTGCGGAGCGTAAGGCGAGATAATGACCGCCAAAGGCTCTAAAATCGCTCGTTTGTTGCATTTGAGGGCGGTGAGTTCATTGACACAGATCATGAAATTGGAAACCGACGTATTGAAGGAATAGTCTTTCAAGTCCTCTTCTGCTTTTTTGATCGCCTTATGCAGCGTCTTGAGTTCTTCCGGGGAAGGAGCTTCATCTGAAACAGAAGGATTGGCATCCTGATCATGGTATAGTCTCCATAATTTTTTGAGGAATTTGAAGACCCCATCAATCCCGTTGGTGTTCCAAGGCTTGAACTGCTCAAGAGGGCCCAAAAACATCTCATAAAGCCTTAGGGTATCCGCCCCATAACGTTCTATTACATCATCTGGATTGACAATATTGTATTTGGATTTGGACATTTTCTCCACCTCGGCGCCACAAATGTATTTCCCTTCCTCTAAAATAAAGGTCGCGTCAGCCAAGTCATTTCTCCATTTCCGGAATTGGTCGAGATCCAACTGGTCATTGTAAACCATATTCACGTCCACGTGCATGGCCGTAGTTTCATGCGCACCCTTTAAGTGATAACTGACAAATTGGTTGGTGCCTTTGATTCTATATACAAAATTGGATCTTCCCTGGATCATGCCTTGGTTGATCATCTTTTTAAAAGGCTCCTCCACATTCACCAATCCCCTGTCATAGAGGAATTTTGTCCAAAACCGGGAATATAACAAATGGCCTGTAGCGTGTTCAGAGCCTCCTATATAGAGATCTACGGCTTCCCAATAATTCTGAATGTCTTTGTCGACCAACTCATCCGCGTTTTTTGGATCCATGTATCGGAAAAAGTACCAGCTTGACCCAGCCCATCCTGGCATGGTGCTCAGTTCTAAAGGATATTCGCCGTCAGCAGTTTTGTAGTTCCAGTTCTTGGCACGGCCCAATGGCGGGGCACCATCTTCTGTAGGGAGATACTTGTCCACTTCAGGCAATACCAAAGGAAGATCTTTTTTATCAATAAGATAAGGCATGCCGTCCTTGAAATAAACAGGAAGCGGTTCTCCCCAGTAACGCTGACGGGTAAAGATAGCATCCCTCATCCGGTACTGGATTTTTCCTTTCCCGATCTGCTTTTCTTCCAAAAATGAAATGGCGCTATTCATCGCCTCCTGCATGGGCAGGCCAGTGAGAAAGCCTGAATTCATGATTGTTCCACCTTTACCGGGAAATGATCCCTCCTCCATATTTCCTTCTATCACTTGCCGAATTTCGAGGCCGAAATGTTTGGCGAAGTTATAGTCGCGCTCATCATGTGCAGGCACGGCCATTACCGCACCGGTGCCATATCCCGCCAACACATAGTCAGCCACCCAGATCGGAATTTCCTCTTGGTTAAAGGGGTTGACAGCGTAACTACCCGTGAAAGCACCCGAGATGGTTTTTACATCGGTCATTCGTTCCCTCTCGGATCGGTTTTTGGCAGTTTGGATGTAGTCGCTAACCGTGTTCTCCTGCTCAGAGGTTACCAATTGTTCTACCAGTTCGTTTTCTGGAGCCAAAGCCAAATAGGTGACGCCGTAAATGGTATCGATTCTGGTAGTGAAGACCTTGATATGCGCATCTTGACCCTTCACCTTAAAGACCATTTCCGCTCCCAGGGATTTGCCAATCCAGTTGCGTTGCATTTCTTTTATAGGTTCCGACCAATCCAGCTTTTCTAACCCCTGCAGCAAGCGTTCGGCATAGGCAGTAATCCGCATGCTCCATTGCATCATTTTCTTTCGTACAACAGGATGTCCGCCTCTCTCCGAAAAACCGTCTTTGACTTCATCGTTCGATAACACGGTGCCTAACTCGGCGCACCAATTGACGGTAGTCTCGGCGAGGTAAGTCAATCGATAATGTAAAAGAATCTCTTGTTGTTGTTTCTCCGAAAAGTTGTTCCATTCTTCGGCGGAGAATGAGGGGGTATCATCATCGCATATTGCTTGTACGCTTGCTGTCCCGGAAGTTTTAAATGCTTCGATCAGCTCGTCGACGGACTTGGCTTTATCTTCCTTTTTATCATAATAGCTGTCAAAAAGCTGCATGAAAATCCACTGCGTCCATTTGTAATAGGACGGATCTGAAGTTCTTAGCTCCTTTTCCCAGTCAAAGGCAAAGCCTATGTTTTTTAACTGCTGAGTATAGCGGTTGATGTTCTCTTCTGTGGTGAGGGCAGGATGTTGGCCTGTCTGTATCGCGTACTGCTCGGCCGGAAGCCCAAAGGAGTCGTATCCCATAGGGTGAAGAACATTGTAGCCTTGCAGTCTTTTGAACCGGGACACAATGTCTGAAGCAATATATCCTAACGGGTGCCCTACATGAAGTCCCGCACCGGAGGGGTAGGGAAACATGTCCAGGACATAGAACTTTGCTTTGTTTGGGTCAGGTTGGGCATTGAAGGTCTGGGATTTTTCCCAATAGGCCTGCCATTTTTTTTCTATTTCTCTAAAGTTATAGTCAGCCATTGTAGCGGATAAGTTTCGGTGTAAGGGATGCGACGGATGCAAAAATAAAAAATTATTGTTAGGATCAAGTACAAAGTGCAAAGTAGGACAAAGAGTCGGCGTAAACTCCGTCTTTCTTGGATCTTGATCTATGGGCTGACAATCATGGGTAATGGCCTTCAAGCCATCAGCCAAACCCTACCAGAATCTATAGCCATTCCTTTTCTTCCTGAAAATCCAGTTGTCCCAAATGTCTTCGGTAATGTAAATCTCCATCCCGACATTGAAAGAAAAATACCCATCATATCTGCCAGGCGACCCTTCCAGCGTAGGGTCTCCGCTACCTCTTCGTGCTGCGCCGTTCGTGGATCTTATCAAAGATACGTTTGGCTCGCCATTTTCGTAGAGATATCTGTCTTGTCTCACGGACAGTCGCAGTCTATCGGGATTTGGGCCCTCCCCGCTTGCCCCGTAATCGGCGATCAATTCTTCATAGAACCCAGAAATATTATATACACTGACATCATCTAAATAGTCGGTTAAGGTAAAGCGGTAATTTCCCTCCAGAAACAAATCCACCCACACGTTGGCTTTATATTTAATTCCTAAGCCCATAGGAAAGACGACGGCCGCCGCCGGATAAGCCTTGTTTTCGGTCATCAAAGGCCTTAGCGCCACCCACCTGCCTTGATAATCAGCATAGGGGTTATTGCTCGTAATCCCCACCCCGGCAAAGATGTAGGGGTTTAGAAACTCTCGGGTAATATTATACACCTTAACAGGCTTCAAGTAATATTCCAGCAAGAGAGCACCCTCCCAATTTCGGGCCCGGAAATTCAAATTTCTGGGAGGACGCCCACTTTCTGGATCTGCCGGGTCGTCATGTCCCGAGATCTGGTAATAAGTTATATCAGCTCTGGCTTTTAGATGAGTGCCAAAAGTATACCTGCTGCTAAACGCGATGTTGTAATCAGGCTGTACTCCTTCATTATATTTCCACAACGAATACAGGTCGCCAAAGTACTGCGTGGGACCCGTCTGTAAAGAAAAGGACCACGGCTCTTCAAACCTGAATCTGTTAAAGCTTTGTGCGTTTAGCTCTGCGCCCACCTCAAAAAATAAGTAGAAGAGGATTAAATATTTCTTCATGAAGGATATTTGGTGGTTAAAAAGCCAGCTAAGGACATGGATTGTTTTTTAATAGAAGCAAAGATAAATATCTAAGATATAAATTGTTGTTATATGGCCATAATTTTGATCGACCATTTGACCATTCTTTATAATTTACTTACACCGCTTGGAATTTTCCCATGGCATAATTTGTCTATAACCAGGTTAGCTAGATAAGTTAGCTATTATTTATATAATTTTGCACCATGATTAAGCAAAAAGAAGAATTAGAGCACAGGCTTAAATTACGAAATATAAAACTCACCGATTATAATGATATTCGGGATATCATGGTTACGGTGTATAAGGACCAGGGAGGGGCGTGGACTAAAGAAGAACTAAAAAACCAACTCAAGGCATTCCCTGAGGGGCAAATATGTATTGAAGACAACGGGAAAGTCATAGCAGTGGCTTTGAGTTTGGTAGTGGATTACTCAAAATTTGGTGACAACCATACCTATGACCAAATAACGGGCTTCGGGAAATTCGATACCCACGACGAAGATGGGGATACCTTATATGGCACCGATGTGTTTGTCCATAAGGATTACCGGGGCCTCCGGCTTGGCCGAAGGCTTTATGACGCAAGGAAGGAGCTTTGTGAAAATTTGAACCTCAGGTCCATTATCGCAGGTGGAAGGATTCCTGGTTACAGCAAGTATGCTGATCAAATGACGCCGCGGAAATACATCGATTTGGTCAAAAACAAAGAGGTTTTTGATCCAGTGCTTTCTTTCCAGTTAGCCAATGAGTTCCACGTAAGAAAAGTCATCACCAAATACCTACCTGAAGATACGGACTCCCGTGCCTATGCTACTTTGTTGGAGTGGATTAATATCTATTATGAGAAAGAAGAAAAACTCATAGGCAACAAAAAGTCTATTGTGCGCCTCGGTTTGGTGCAGTGGAAAATGCGCCGATTTAATAACGTGGATGACCTAATGCAGCAGGTGGAGTTTTTCGTGGATACTGTATCAGACTACAAGTCCGACTTCTGCCTGTTTCCTGAATTCTTCAATGCACCGTTACTGGCTGAGTTCAATAATATGGATGCTTCTGAGGCGATCCGTAATCTGGCCGAATACACAGAGGAGATCATCAATAAGATGAGGGAGCTGGCACTTTCTTACAACGTCAATATCATTGCTGGAAGCATGCCCGAGTACGACGGGAAAAAGCTACGGAACGTCAGTTATCTCTGCCGGCGAGACGGGACCATTGATAAACAGTACAAGCTCCACATCACTCCTGATGAGCAGTCTTATTGGGGGTTGCAAGGTGGGAACGGGATCAGGGTATTTGATACTGATGCGGGAAGAATCGGCATATTGATTTGCTATGATGTCGAGTTTCCCGAGTTGGGAAGAATCCTGGCCGAACAAGAAATGGACATTCTGTTCGTGCCTTTCTGGACGGATACAAAGAATGCCTACTTGCGGGTTAGCACCTGTTCAAAAGCCAGGGCTATCGAAAACGAATGCTATGTAGCCATTACCGGATCTGTGGGCAACCTGCCGCGAGTAGAGAATATGGATATACAGCACTCACAGGCAGCGATATATTCCCCCTGTGACTTTTCGTTCCCCCACGATGCTATTGTAGCGGAAGCTTCTTTAAATACTGAAACAACCATCGTGGCAGATGTGGATCTTGATTTGTTGACTAAACTTAGGAAGGCGGGCACAGTAAAGAATCTTGCACAAAGAAGGCTGGATCTTTATTCCATTCACTGGAAGAAGAAAAGATAGATGAAAGATTATATGAGTGGAGCGACTC
>DATGMS010000465.1:0-2175 GCA_035307285.1 Cyclobacteriaceae bacterium | reverse complement strand
GTCAACCAGACAATGATTGTCACCGTTTGGTCCCTGATCGAATTGCACACTGAAAGCTTCTTCATTAAAGCTTCCCCAAAGATGTTGATGTTGCGTGTTAACCAAAAGAGTATCTACACCGCCAGTAAGTGCTGCTTTAATCAGTTTTTCGTGATCCTTTGCGACCGCTAGGTTTCTGGATGCCCTAAACCCAAACTCCTCCCGCCGCTTATTTTTTTCTTCAAGAAAATGACTCTCCGCAAGTGTCCATGCCTTCTCATGAATTTCGTTGATATTCATTCCATTGAGGCGCCCCATATGTTCTGCTTTTAAGCGCGGATACTTGCTGGCTTGCTGGAACATCGGAATCAAATAATCTAGCCCCGCCAGATAGAGGGGAAAAGGTTTTTCATTCAACTTCTTATCCAGCTTGTTAGCCATTCGGTGGATGTAATTCTGCACAAGTTGTTTTCTTTCCTCTCCAGGACCTTCGCCATGGGCAGCAAATTCACCACCGCCTCCAACACTTCCTTGTCGCTTACGGATTCCCTGAAATTCTGAGTTAGCCTCTTCTTCAGCATACGAGACAGGTATTTCCTCCCGATCAAGCTCCACTTCCTTAAAGCTATTTCTGGTGCCTTCAAAAAGCTGTAGCCTCTCCATGTCCAAATGCAAAAGATAGAAGTTACCGTCGTTATTTAACTCGGTGATCATGGGCAGCAGGAATGGGCGCTTACCTATGAGGTATATCGGTTCGCTCAGTTCTTTTGGAAGCCTATATTCCTCGACCTCCCCGTCTATCATGAAGAAAGCTAAACTCCGGTCATTGCTCTGCCAAAAGTCCATATCTTCCAATAATCCAAAGGCCGGTTGAAGTATTTTTTTAATTTCTGTGTCATCAAACCGATTTAAGCCTTCCAGTTCCCTACCGATTTCTCTCAATACGTTCTTGAACGTGGTTTTATCGGTTTGAAAATTATCGGTACTCTGTTTGCTTGTAGGACTGTAAATGGAGATCACAAGGTCTCCAGTCCTGTTTGAAAGTTCTTTAAATTGATCTTCATTTAAGGTTTTCATATTTCGTTGTTTATGAGTGGATGAACAACCCAATAGGATTACCGTTATTTAAACAAAAACCTTGCCTTGGGAATTTAGAATTAATTAGCTTAAAATAAACAATATGAATTACACAGAAAACTACAAAGGAGTCAAAATCGACGTTCAAAGTCCCAATGTGGACATCAGCGATGCTGTACAAGAAGAAGTGAGGGCGTCTATTGATAAACTGTCCCGGTTTACCTCCAATATTAACGCTGCTGATTTTTATTTTAAAGCGGATGGTAGTTCCAGTACCGCCACACACAGCGTAGGCATCAGGCTGGGCATACCAGGACCGGATGTTTTCGCGGAAGAGACGGGCGACAATTGGATCTCCTTGCTGAAATCTGTTGTGGATAAGCTGATAAGACAGCTGCAGAAAAAATAAGACGTTCGCTTTAGAAGGGTCGATAGTCTCTGATTTGTTCAATAAAATGCAAACCCGAACTTGGTGAAATCAGCAGGATGAATATCAATCCAAACAAGGCACCATAGAGATGGGCATCGTGATTCACGGTGCCCTTTTCTTGTTTGCCTTGATAGATTGAATATCCTAGAAACAGAAGCCCTAAGATAAATCCAGGTAAACAAAGTATCCCAAAAATGCAGATGTCAGCCAATGGCACCAACATGATGCTGGCAAATACCGCCGCTGAGGTTCCCCCTGATGCCCCAAGTGCATGATATGAAGGGTCTTCTTTACGTTTTAGATACGTCGGGATGTCGGCTATTACAATTGCGACCAAATAAAAAGCTACATACACAACGGCTCCAGTGATAAGCCCAAGCCGGTATGCAAGAAACTGTTCCACCACATTACCAAAGAAATAAAAAGTAAACATGTTGAACAACAAGTGAGTCCCATCCTTGTGGATGAAGCCCGACAATATAAAGCGCTGGTATTCCCCATATTGACTGATTCTATAGGGGGTAAACATGCTTTGCCCCATGAAGGTCGGATTCTTCCAGGCGTAGTAAGAACTAAAACAGGTAATCGCGATAAGAAGTACCGTGATAGAGATCTCCATGGATATTAAACAGGCTAGGTTAGCATTAATTTTCCCTGCTGATCAGGTCTTGGGCTAAAAATGTCAGCCC
>DATGMS010000464.1:0-8673 GCA_035307285.1 Cyclobacteriaceae bacterium | reverse complement strand
ATACCATCAGAGGCATCCACTACCGTTCCGGAGACCGATATATCCATGTTTACTACAGCATTAGAAAGGGGATCATCCAGGGCATAAAGTGGCAATAGAAAACACAATTGCAATAAAAAAATACCTATTAATCCACTTAACCGTCTTTTGAGAGGTACATCTCTTTGGTTCATATAAGTTGGGTTTATGTTAAAACGAAATTTGCAAAACTAGATACTCCAATCCTTTAAAGAAATTCACCGCATAGCTAGAAGATCATGTAGGATTTTAACATCGTTTCCAATATTAGAAAATTATATTTACCGATACAATAATTAATTGTATTTGGCACAATTGTTCTTATACAAATGGTGATTACACCTTTTTTAGTTAAAGATTTCAATGAAAGAGGAATTTGAACTATACCTATCCCAAAAAGGGTTAATCTTTTAATCCTGAAATTCGTTAATTATTTTTGCTACCAATCTAATCCTTATGCCAAAAGAAATTGTATTCTCAAAGAATGCCCCCGAGCCCATTGGGCCCTATAGCCAAGCGGTGAAGGCGGGCAATGTTCTGTATGTATCAGGACAAATTGCGTTGGACGCCGACACTGGGGATTTGATCAATGAGAACATCACCGAAGAGACCCACGCGGTCATGAAAAACCTAGACGCCATTTTGGTGGCAGCCCAATTTAGCTTTATTGATGTGGTGAAATGCACCATCTTTATCCGAAACATGGAGGATTTCGCCACCATTAATGAAGCGTATGGGCAGTATTTCAAGAGTAGTCCGCCAGCTAGGGAAACTGTAGAAGTGAGCAGATTGCCCAAAAACGTGAATGTTGAAATTTCTTGCATAGCAGTAAAAGCCTAGCCTAGTTGTTGGTATGATAATTTCGAAGTACCACGGGTGTCATCTTCCTGCACCGATGTGCGGGATTAGATCATCCAAACTGTTTTATGGTGAACATCTTTCCTAACCATAGCGAGATTTTGGTTTCTTCCTTTTCCTGTGAAGAGGTGGCTAGGAAAATTGCTGCCGTCACCCAACGGGTAAATTACATGGATCTCCGGGACTATGCTGTGAACAGCCCTCAATTCAATGGGCAAGTGGGCCAAAATTGTTTTCAACTGTCCCTCGTCATCAAAAGAGCTAACACCTTCTTACCTCTTATTAGAGGGAAAATGGAGCCCACGAAGAGTGGATGCATATTATTTTTGAACTACTCTCTATTTCCAAGTGCTGTCATGTTGCTGGCCTTTTGGAGCTTGATAACATTACTGATGACGCTTTTCTTTATCTTTTATGATAGACAATGGGCCTATGCGCTGGCTTGTCTGGCAGCGTGTCTAGGAAATTTCGGTTTTTCGTGGGTGTACTTTAAATCGAAACTGAAGGAGTCCCAGATAATTTTTCATCAGATGTTGAGTCTACAGGAGAAAGAGTAGCGTCTCCAAGCCCCACGGTCACGGAAATGCCCTGGGCCTCAGTCCCTGATTTTAAAGATTAACCCTTATCTTTAACGCTGAAATAAAAATTTAATTAACAAAATATATTCATGCAGTTCAGAATAGAAAAAGACACGATGGGGCCTGTGGAAGTGCCCTCGGAGAAATTTTGGGGAGCACAAACCCAGAGGTCCATCAATAATTTTAAGATCGGTGGCCCACGTAACCAAATGCCTTTGGAAATCATCCACGCCTTTGCCATCCTGAAAAAATCCGCTGCCGAAGCCAATGCCGAACTTGGCGTGTTGGACAAGGAAAAGGCGGCCACGATTTCAGAGGTGTGTAATGAGATTTTGGAAGGGAAGCTGGACGATCAGTTCCCGCTGGTCATTTGGCAGACGGGATCCGGCACCCAATCCAACATGAACACCAACGAGGTGATCGCCTATAGAGGACATGTGCTGTTAGGTGGCTCCTTGGAAGACGAGAAGAAGAAGATCCACCCCAACGATGATGTCAACAAATCGCAATCTTCCAATGACACCTTCCCTACGGCCATGCACATCGCCGCCTATGAAATGGTAGTGAAGACTACGATACCGGGAGTGGAAAAGCTCCGTGATACCCTCAAAGAAAAGTCCGAACAATTCATGGACGTGGTTAAAATTGGCAGGACGCATTTTATGGATGCTACCCCTCTAACTCTGGGACAGGAATTTTCCGGGTATGTCGCCCAGCTCAACCATGGCTTAAAAGCCTTAAACAACACGCTGGATCATCTTTCTGAGTTAGCTTTGGGAGGTACCGCAGTCGGTACCGGCCTAAATACCCCCAAAGGATATGCTGAACTAGTAGCACAAAAAATTGCCAAAAATTCCGGACATCCGTTTGTCACCGCCCCGAATAAATTTGAAGCCTTAGCCGCACATGATGCCATTGTCGAGACCCACGGTGCTTTGAAACAACTGGCAGTAAGCTTGATGAAGATCGCCAACGATATCAGGATGCTTTCATCAGGGCCAAGATCGGGCATAGGCGAAATTTTAATTCCCGAAAACGAACCGGGATCTTCCATTATGCCTGGCAAGGTAAACCCCACTCAGGTGGAAGCCTTGACCATGGTCTGTGCGCAGGTGATGGGTAATGATGTGGCAATCTCCATTGGAGGCTCTAACGGGCATTTTGAGCTCAACGTGTTCAAGCCCATGATGATCAACAACCTGCTCACTTCTGCTCGGCTTATCGGCGATGCCTGTGTTTCGTTCAATGATCATTGTGCCGTGGGCATTCAACCCAATACGGAATTTATCAAACGGCATTTGGAAAATTCCCTGATGTTGGTCACCGCGTTGAATCCGCACATCGGGTATGAAAATGCTGCCGCTATCGCGAAAAAAGCACACAAGGAAGGAACCAGTTTAAGAGAAGCAGCTCTTTCATTGGAACTTCTGACCAATGAGCAGTTCGATGAATGGGTGAAACCAGAAGAAATGATAGGCGGACTGAAGTAGAATTGCAACTTATCCGCCAAAAAAAGCAGAAGGTAACGTAATTTTTGTATTTTAGACAAATTTTACTTACCTGCTTTTTATGATTATGCGTGCGCCTTTTTTTGAAAACCTTTTTGTCGTAGGTCTCATTTATGTCCTAACGTTGTATTTCAGCCATTCTTCTTATGCTCAGCTCTCTAAGGAAGAGAAAAGAAATTGGAAGAAGGAAATAAAAAAACTTACTCCGGAAGGCATGAAGTTCCTTATGGAAGAAAGACAGAGGCTCACTTCCGTGCTGAGAATCCTGAACAACGAAAGCGCCCAGCTTAAATCAAGAGCTTTTGAACAGGATCAAGAAGTAGCCTTCCTTAAGTCTGAACTACAGGAATCCCATGAGCGGCTAAAGACTAGGGAAATCCAGCTAGGTTTGATCAATGAAAACGGAGAAAGGTGGGATAGTGGCGTGGTATTTAAGGTACAAATAGGCGCTTTGACTGACCGGGATTTCCTAGAGGTTCAGGAAAGAAGCTATGCTTTAGAGGTGGAAAGAAACAAGAATTATAGACAGTATGTAATAGGGAACTTCAGGAATTACCATGAAGCCGACCTATTAAAGAAGCATATGCGGAAGGTGGGAATGACTAAAGCGTGGATAGTGCCTTATAAAAATGGAAGAAGGGTCGCGTTGAAAGATGTTCTTGATGTGGTGACTGCCCCATAACTGCCGCCACTTTTTTGTTATTGACGATCCGGTTCAAGCAACACGACCAGGATTAATTATTTAGGTTTTATACGAATCAAGCCCCATAGTTTAGTAATTTCGTCACATGGAGTATCGGTGGAAAATTAAAGACAAAGCAGATCTACAAGCGGTAGAGGAACTTAGCACGGGGATCAATGTGAACCATGCCCTCGCCAATATGCTTGTAAACCGCGGAATCACGAATTTCCAGAAAGCCAAGGATTATTTCCGCCCAGATTTTGATAAGCTTCATGATCCCTTCCTAATGAAGGATATGGACAAAGCGGTGGAAAGACTTTCCGAGGCCATGTCCAATGGTGAAAAGATCATGGTCTATGGAGACTATGATGTTGACGGGACTACCGCAGTGGCGTTGTTTTACGGATTTATCAAATCCATCTACGACCAGGTAGATTTTTACATCCCCGACCGCTATAAAGAAGGCTATGGCATATCGGAAAAGGGAATCCTTCATGCCGCTGAAAACGGTTTTAAATTAATTATCTCCCTAGACTGCGGCATAAAGGCTTTGGGAAAAGTAGACTTGGCCAATTCGCTCGGTGTGGATTTTATCATCTGCGACCATCATAACCCAGGCGAAGAGATTCCCAAAGCTATAGCTGTCCTGGACCCAAAAAGGAACGACTGCCCTTACCCTTTTAAGGAGTTAAGCGGCTGCGGCGTTGGGTTCAAGCTAATCCAAGCCTATTCCATAAGGAACGGAATGGACACGGTCGCCCTTTATGAATACTTAGATCTTGTGGCGGTAAGCATTGCAGCGGATATCGTCCCCATTACCGGAGAGAACAGAGTTTTGGCCTATTATGGTTTGGAAAGAATCAACAACAATCCACGACCGGGATTGAAGGCATTGATGCTCAACGGAAAGCTGGAGAAGGAAATAGAAATAGGCGATATTGTATTTAAAATAGGCCCGAGAATCAACGCTTCAGGAAGAATGGAACATGCCAAGGCCTCTGTACAACTTCTGATCTCAAAAGACCTTACTGATGCCCGTCAACGTGCCTTGCTGGTAGAGGATGTGAATTCCAGCCGAAAAAACTTCGATGAGAACATTACCAAAGAAGCGCTGGACATGATCAGCCTTCAAGAAATCAATGGCGCCTTCAAAAGCACAGTGCTGTTCAAACAGGACTGGCATAAAGGGGTCATAGGCATTGTGGCTTCGCGGTGCATCGAGCAGTATTATCGGCCTACCATTATCTTGACAGAGTCCAACAACAAAGCTACAGGGAGTGCGAGATCTGTTGTGGATTTCGATATCTATGAAGCCATTAGTGAATGTAGCGATCTTTTAGAGCAGTTTGGCGGGCATAAGTATGCTGCAGGACTGACCATGTCGGTAGATAATGTTCCGGCTTTCCAAGAAAAATTTGAAAGGATAGTCAGTGAAAGGCTCACAGAAATTCACATGAAGCCGATCTTGGAAATTGATGATGTGCTCCGACTTGACCAGATCAACTACAAGTTTTATAATATCCTAAAGCAGATGGCTCCCTTTGGTCCAGGCAATCCTGAGCCGATTTTCTGCGTCAATAATGTCTATGCAGAAAACATCAAAATCCTAAAGGACAAACATTTGAAGTTTGAAATAGTGCAGGATGGACAGGCGACAAGACCTCTTTGCATTGCCTTTTGTTTTGCTGAATACTACGAAATGTTAAACAGCAAGATGCGCTTTAATATGGCCTTTGGCATACGGGAAAACACCTTTAGAAACACGAGTAGTCTTCAACTCTATGTTAAAGACATTAAATTTGACTGATATGATATTACGGGCTGATAACCTGGTGAAGATTTATAAAGGAAGGAAGGTAGTAAACGACATCTCAGTAGAGGTTGGGCAAGGCGAAATTGTAGGGTTATTGGGACCCAACGGTGCCGGCAAAACGACTTCCTTTTATATGATTGTAGGGTTGATCAAACCCAATATGGGAGATGTCTTTTTGGATAAGGAAAATATAACTTCCTTGCCCATGTACAAAAGGGCAAAAAAAGGGATTGGATATCTTGCCCAGGAAGCCTCTGTATTTAGAAAGTTATCTGTCGAAGAAAATATTCTTGCCGTACTTGAAATGACCAGCATTCCAAAAAAGGAACAGAAAGAGAAAGTGGAAAGCCTTTTAGAAGAATTCAGCCTTACGCATGTACGGAGAAACAAAGGAGGGGTGCTCTCCGGAGGAGAGCGTAGGCGAACTGAAATCGCGAGGGCATTGGCGGTAGATCCCAAATTTGTACTCCTAGACGAACCTTTTGCAGGGGTAGATCCCATTGCGGTAGAAGAGATACAAACCATAGTTGCGCAGCTTAAAAATAAAAATATTGGAATACTGATCACTGATCATAATGTCAATGAGACCCTCTCGATCACAGATAGAGCTTATTTGATGTTTGAAGGCCAACTGCTCAAGGCCGGTACTGCCGAAGAGCTCGCTGCTGATGAACAGGTCCGGAAGGTGTATCTGGGGAAGAACTTTGAACTGAAGAGAAAAATCTAGACTATGGAGGTAATCAATACTTTTATGACTTGGTTGTTCAAAAACCGCATCAGTCAGATCGACAGGTTTAAGAATAACCCTATCGATGTCCAAAAAGAAATATTTTTTGAACTAATCAAATCCGGAAGAAAAACCGAATTCGGAAGAAAATACGGCTTCTCAGACATACAGAACTATAGGCATTTTACCAACCAGGTACCGGTGCACGATTACGAGCAAATGAAACCCTATATCGAGGAAACGATGAGAGGGAAGCAAAACGTAATTTGGCCTACCAGTATCAATTGGTTTTCGAAATCTTCAGGCACAACAGGAGGAAGAAGCAAATTTATCCCAGTATCCCAGGAAGCGCTGGAAGATTGCCATTATAAAGGAGGAAAAGATATGCTGTCCCTTTATGTCAATAATTATCCTGACACGAAATTATTTAGAGGGAAAAGCCTTTCAATTGGTGGAAGCAGCCAAGTCAATCCATTGGACTTCAACAAAGCCAGCCATTGTGGAGACATTTCCGCAGTTATCATCCAAAACCTTCCCATGTGGGCCCAAATCGCCAGAACGCCAAGCCTGGAAGTCGCTCTGATGAGTGAGTGGGAGGAGAAGATCGAAAGAATGGCACATGAGACTCTGCATGAGAATGTTGTAAGCATGGCGGGCGTTCCCACTTGGACGGTTGTGCTTCTCCAGAAGATCCTGGAACGCTCTGGCAAAGACAATATTCTGGAAGTATGGCCAAACCTTGAGATCTTTTTCCACGGAGCAGTAGCCTTTGGGCCCTACCGAAAATTATTCGAAGGGCTAGTTCCCTCTCCCAAAATGCATTATATGGAGACCTATAATGCTTCGGAAGGGTTCTTTGGGATTCAAGACCAAAGGAATTCGGAAGACTTACTGTTAATGCTTGATTACGGGATCTTTTATGAATTCATTCCAATGGAAGAATGGGACAAGGAACATCCGAACGTAATCCCTCTGGAGGAGGTGGAATTGGATCGAAACTATGCACTTCTTATCACCACCAATGCAGGCCTCTGGAGATATAAGATAGGCGATACGGTGAAGTTCACTTCTTTATCCCCCTTTCGGATAAGAATCTCCGGACGAACCAAGCATTTCATCAACGCCTTCGGTGAGGAGGTTATCGTGGAAAATGCCGAAAAAGCGATTGCTACCGCTTGCGATGTCACCGGAGCCTCTATCACCAACTTTACTGCCGCGCCGGTCTATTTTGACCATGACGGGAATAAAGGGGCGCATGAATGGGTAATAGAGTTTAAAAACGCGCCATCCAATAAAGAACAATTTGTTGCTTTGTTGGATGAAAGCCTTCGGGAAATCAACTCGGATTATGATGCCAAACGGTACAAAGATCTGGCGCTGGTCACACCGACGGTTCATTTTGCTCCGGAAGGCCTTTTTGAAAAATGGATGAAATCGAGGGGCAAGCTCGGTGGGCAAAACAAAGTCCCAAGGCTGTCCAATGACCGCGTGTATATAGATGAAATTCTCGCCATGTTCTAAGAGGCCGAATATCCTTGATCACCTCCTGAGAAAGACGTCAAAACTTTATTCCAAAATCAAGGCAATAGAAGCTGAAAACCACTTAACAATTCTTTAACATCAGAAACTGACCGGCTGTCAAAATCTCCCCTAGCTTCTTCTAATTCACATCAATAAAAAGCAAGTAAAATTTATCCACAATATAGATAATTTATCCACACTGGCACAAAACATACCCATAACTAATTGTAAATGAGTTATTTACACCACCAATATTGATGTTCAAATTTGTGGATAAAGTTGTATCCTAATAAGTTGGCGTGCTTTTTCGTCTAATTCGAAGTGGATAAACCAAGCAACCAAATATTATTTTATTCTTATCAATCTTGGTGTTGCTTGATCAATTTTTTCCTGTAAACATTAAAAATTCTGGACTTAGAAATAAAACCAATATACCGTCCGTTTTCCACTACCGGGAGATTCCATGCTCCTGTGTCTTCAAATTTATCCATGACTATCTGCATATCATCTGTGGACTCGATATGACCTGGTGGCTTACACATCAGTGATCGCACCACTAGTCGTTCCTGCTTCTTCCGATCAAACATAATATCTCGGATGTCATCTAAGGTTACCACACCTTGCAATATTCCCTCTTCATTCACCACAGGAAAGATGTTCCGCTTGGACAATTTTACAAGGTCGCATAGATCCTTTAATAAAGCATCAGGATGAATTGGGAGTAAGTCGCTTTCCATGATACTTTTTACATTAATCGATCCCAACACTTCTTCATCCTTGGTCTCTGGCAGGTGCTTCCCCTGATTGAGCAGCTGCTGCTTGTAGAGTGAGTTCTTTTCGGAATAAGTGGTGGTATAAAAGGAGATCGCGGACACTAACATCAAAGGTATAAACAGCTCGTAGCCGCCAGTAACTTCGGCTATCAGGAAGATCGCCGATAGTGGCGCATATTGCACTCCACTCATCAC
>DATGMS010000463.1:0-5135 GCA_035307285.1 Cyclobacteriaceae bacterium | reverse complement strand
GGGACGCCGTTGATGACAATGCTGTTGTTGCCAAACTCCGCCACCAAGAAACCCAAGTTAGTCAACTCTTCTTTTAAATCCATTACTAGGGCAAAATCCGGCGGACTTAGATTGATGCTTTGGGGGAAAAGGCATTGCTGTGAAGCCCCAGAAGCATTTTGAAGCTGCCGTTTATATTTTTCGTACAAGACCCGCTCGTGGCTTGCCTGTTGATCCAACAGCAGCATTCCTGTCGACATTTGGACCACCACATAGGCCAAACCTACCTGAAAAGTGATCCCTGTATCCTCGGTTTCCAATACCGGTTCAAGATCATCCTTTCTATCCAAACGGTTAGCTTTGCTTGAAAAAGTGAGCAATTCCTTGTCATCCTCCTCATTTTCCAAGCGAGAAGCTTCAAAATCTACATTGGAACTGTTTTTTTCAAACATTTTTTCCCAACCGGATACATCCTGTTTTTTAAAAGTAGGAGTGCTGAAGGTTTTATAACTATTCTCCCGGCTCACCTCATTGTTCTTTGCGGTGTCATTTTTCCAGTTTTCGGCAAAGTTGACGTCAAAGCTGAAATCCAAAGTAGGAACCACATTATGGGCGCCCAATGCCTGCTTGACTGCAGACCGTATAACGCCATAGATAGTCCTCTCATCATCAAATTTTATCTCAGTCTTGGTAGGATGTACATTGATATCTATATGAACAGGATCGATCTCAAGGAAGAGTACATAAAAAGGATGTTGATCGGCTGATATCAAGCCTTCGTAGGCGTTGCTGACAGCGTGGTGGAGGTAATTGCTCTTAATAAAGCGGTTGTTGACAAAGAAAAACTGCTCACCCCGAGTTTTTTTCGCATTTTGTGGCTTTCCGATATAACCCTGGATCCCCATATGAGGCGTATCTTCTTTGCAGGCAACCAGTTGGCCTTGGTAGGCTTTACCGAACACCCCTAAAATTCGCTGGCTAAGTTTCCCTGAAGGGAGATTGAACAGCTCCATGTCATTCTGTAACAGGTGAAAGGCAACTTCCGGGTAGGATAAAGCCACCCTTTGGAATTCCTCCACGATATGTCTCATTTCTACCGCATTGGACTTCAGGAAATTTCTTCTTGCAGGGACATTAAAAAACAGGTTCTTTACCGCTATAGAGGTGCCAACGGGGCAAGTTGCCGGCTCCTGCTTTTTTACTTCAGAACCCTCAATGCAGAGATGGGTGCCAAGATCCTCTTCTTTAAGCCGGGTTTTCATTTCCACTTGGGCTACTGCGGCAATTGATGCCAAAGCCTCGCCCCTAAAACCAAAGGTCCTGATGGCAAACAGATCGGCAGAAGTTCTTATTTTGGAGGTGGCGTGTCTTTCAAAGCTCATGCGGGCATCGGTCATGGACATTCCTTTTCCGTCATCGATCACCTGAATGAGGGTTTTCCCGGCGTCCTTTACCACGACCTGCACCTTGGAAGCTCCAGCATCCACTGCATTTTCCAAAAGCTCTTTCAAGGCCGAAGCCGGCCGTTGCACTACTTCCCCTGCGGCTATCTGATTGGCAATGGCGTCGGGCAGCAGCTGGATAATATCACTCATTTTTATGCCTTCCCTTTAGCCTTTTGAGGAGGATCAACATTGCCGCCCCTATGGATAGATATGCTATATAATATAAGACCTCATTTCCGAGATAGAGATATCCGCCCAATCCTCCCAGAAGAATGACAAATATAAGAAGGCGAAGCAATCCCGACTTTTCGAAGAAAGAAGAACTCTTAGCTCTGGTTTTTTTTCTGAACGCCCCCCTGATAGAAGATTGGTATCCTGATGTAAAACCAGGGTCTTCTTCAGAAGAGAGGATGCCCTCTTCCTGCAGTTCCCTTCTTATAGCTGAAGTACGTTGTTCTATTTCATCCTTAATAGGATCGTAATGCCGGGGAGTTATTCCGAATCTCTTTGGGTTCGCTATTCTGACGATGGATGGAAGTTTCATTTTTATAACCTGTTATTACAATGGCCAATACGTAAGTCTTCAACGGTAGCCGGCTTTATCTGCGACTGGGTGGGGGCTTTTCCAGTTGGAAGATTTTTTTTCTTCGTGTCTGGCTGCTTTGAATAAACATACATCAATTTATTCTTTTTTGGTGAGAAGAAAAGAAGGTTTTTGTGTATGTTTGATTTAATGAAGATACCCTACAAAGGTATTTTAATTATTTTGCAATAAAAATTTAACGGTTTCATGGTCCAAAAAGTTTTAGTAGCCCTTTTTGTCCTTTTGTTTTGTTTGAACCTATTGATCGCCAAGGAGGAGGTTCCTGTTTATAAAGAAGACCCTTTGGAAAGCAGTGAGGTCACCGTTCAGAACCAGTGGGTGGACAGTGTATTTAACAGCCTCACCTTTGAAGAACGGCTGGGACAGTTGTTTATGGTGGCCGCTTATTCCAATAAGGATAACAGGCACAAAGAAGAGCTTTCAAAGCTTATCCGAGAACAAAATATCGGCGGACTGATTTTCTTTCAGGGAGGCCCGGTGAGGCAGGCTCACTTGACCAACCATTTTCAGTCGATCGCCAAGACTCCACTATTCATAGCCATGGATGCAGAATGGGGCGTGAGCATGCGGTTGGATAGTGTCCCTCACTTTCCAAAACAAATGACTTTGGGAGCCATTCAAGATACCCGGCTCATTTACAAAATGGGAGAGGAGATTGCCGGCCAGTTCAAAGAATTGGGCATGCACATCAATTTTGCTCCTGTGGTGGATGTCAACTCAAACCCAGACAATCCGGTAATCGGCTATCGTTCTTTCGGTGAGGAGAAAGCGCTCGTTGCCAGAAATTCTTTGGCCTATATGAAAGGGTTGCAGGACCATGGTGTTATGGCCAATGCCAAGCACTTCCCCGGCCATGGGGACACTAACTCAGACTCCCACTACACCACCCCGGTAATCAACAATTCCCGGGAACAAATCATGGAGGTGGACTTATTCCCCTACCGACAGCTCATTGATCAGGGGCTGATGAGCGTCATGGTAGCCCATCTGCACGTACCAAGTTTGGGAAGTCGGGCTAATCTACCCACAACGCTGTCAAAAAGCGTGGTAACTGACCTTCTTAAGAAGGAGATGGGTTTTGAGGGACTTATCTTTACCGATGCATTGAACATGAAAGGCGTAAGCAGTTTGCACAAGCCTGGAGAGGTTGATCTTTTAGCATTGCTGGCAGGGAACGATGTTCTGCTGTATTCGGAAGATGTTCCCAAATCAAAGAAGCTGATTATTGAGGCAATTGAAGAAGGAAGGATCACGGAGAATGAAATTGACCAACGGGTAAAAAAAGTGTTGAGGGCAAAATATTGGGCCGGGCTAAATAAGCCCCAAAAAGTTGACACTCGCAGGCTGGTAGAGCGAATTAGCAACTTCAGTACCCAAGCATCTATTGAGGAATTATATGCCGCCGCTGTCACAGTAGCCAGTAATAGGAAGAATGTTTTGCCGCTTAAAAACATTGAGCTCTTGGAGATGGCCTCTATTACCATAGGAGGAGAGGGACATGTTTTTCAAAAACAGTTGGACAAATATGGTAAAATGGACCACTTCAAATTGGGGAAAACCAATTCATCTGGAGCTTATGCTTCTTTGGAAGATAGGATTAAGGATTACAACACGGTGATAGTTGGGATCATGGGATTGACCAACAATCCAAAGCGGGATTTCGGAATGGATCCTAAAAATGTTGAATTCATAAAAAAACTGAGTGAAAAACATACGGTAATTACGGTTCTTTTCGGCAACTCGTACGCGGCAAAATTTTTGGATGACCTGCCCCAATTGGTGGTGGCCTATGAAGAAAATGAGTTTACGGAAAAAATTGCACCGCAAATCATCTTTGGGGGAAGATCGGCCTATGGAATGCTTCCCGTAAGTGTAAGTCAAAACCTACCTGCAGGAAGCGGTGGCTACGTCAAAGGGATTGATCGGTTAGGGTATTCCTCTCCAGAAAACAACGGCATGAGCAGCTATGCTTTACAAGAAATCGATAGGTTAATGGAAAGAGCCATCGCCAAGAAATCCACTCCTGGAGGTACAATATTGGTAGCCAAGGACGGACAGGTGGTTTTTGAAAAGGCATATGGGCACTATGACTACAACAAATCAGCACCTGTTACTACCGAAACCCTTTATGATCTTGCTTCTATAACGAAAGTGGTAGCCACCACGCAGGTAATGATGTTTCTGGAAAGTCGACAACTTATTGACATGTACCGGACTGTGGGGGATTATCTGCCGGAGTTAAAGTTTACGAACAAAGGAAAGCTAGTAATCAAGGACATCATGGCGCATGAAGCAGGCCTGTTGTCCTATATTCCGCACTTTGCAAAGACGATGGAATCCGGAAGGTGGAAAAGCGGCTATTACAAGCCTTCTCCGGAGAAAGGATTTACCGTACCAGTGGCGGATAATATGTATGCCATGGATGCTTTGCCTGATAGTGTATGGAAATGGACTGTTGAGTCGGATTTAAGAAGACTTCCGAATTCCGGGGCCAAGAAGCACGGCTACCTTTATTCCGATCTGGGCATGCTGATACTTCAGAAGATGGTGGAACGGGTCGTGAACCAGCCCATAGATCAATTTTTGGAGCAGAATTTTTATGACCCACTGGGTATCTATAGCCTTACTTACCAGCCTTTAGCCAAATTCAACAAGGAAAGAATCGCGCCTACAGAACTTGATGGCAACTTTCGTAAAGCCTTGGTACAGGGCTATGTTCACGACCAAGGCGCAGCCATGCTGGGCGGGGTGGCAGGTCATGCTGGTTTATTCGGAACAGCCAATGATTTGGCGATCATCATGCAGATGATGCTACAAGAAGGGAAGTATGGAGGAAGAGACTTATTGGAGGGTAAGACCATCAACCAGTTCACAGGAAGACAATCTGCCCAAAGCCGCAGGGCCTGGGGTTGGGACAAGCCAGCCTTAGAAAGGGATAGAGGTGGGAATGCAGGAGTACTTGCACCCAAAAGTTCTTTCGGGCATACGGGCTTCACGGGAACAGCGGTTTGGGCTGACCCTGAGAATAATCTAATTTATGTCTTCTTGGCCAATAGAATACATCCCAGTGCTACCAATGAAGGTTTGTTTAAAGACAAGGTAAGAAC
>DATGMS010000462.1:0-5912 GCA_035307285.1 Cyclobacteriaceae bacterium | reverse complement strand
TCTATAATTAACATTTATTAACAAAACTCAATTGCAATAGAGCCCAAAAAATCGATGAGTCCCAGTCTGATCAACTGCTGCTAGGAACATGACTTTTTTTGGCCTCAAAAAAGAAACGAAATCACTTCTTATTATTTAAGCATTTAAGGTTGTCTGATCTTCTGTAAAGTGTAACAGCCAATAAACTAAACTAACCCATGAATATATGAAAATACCCTTACTACAACAGGCATGTCATTTCCCCAGATTATTAATTGTTGTCTTTTTTTACGCAGTTAATATGACCCCAGCATGGGCGGGAATCGACAATTTGAATGTAAAACCGATAGACGGCCTCCCAGTAGACCTCTCCTTGACAGCTGAGCGGGTGGACGTAACTGTGAAAGGGACCGTAACGGATTCTTCTGGTGAGCCAATACCTGGAGTGACAATCTCAATCCCCGGAACCGGAATTGGAACGGCTACTGACCTTGATGGCAACTATTCCCTTACAGTTCCTGAAGGTTCAAGCTTAGTATTTTCCTTTATCGGATTTAGATCCCAAACCATTGAAGTTAGTAACCAGACTGAAATCAATGTGACCTTGGTTGAAGATGTTGCTGCTTTGGATGAGGTGGTAGTAGTCGGGTACGGTTCGGTCACCAGAGAAAATCTTACCAGTGCCGTAAGTTCATTAGATGAGAAAGATTTCGTCTCAGGCACAGTTTCTCCTTTGATGGCAATACAGGGTAAAGTGCCGGGACTAAGCATACAGTCTACAAACGGGGCAGATCCAAATTCAAACGTCTCTATTCAGTTGAGGGGAGTGAACTCCGTAAATGCCTCGCAGGGGCCGTTAATTGTTATAGATGGGGTGCCCGGTGGAAATATCAACACGGTGGTGAGAGAAGATATCGCTTCTATCGAAGTCTTGCGGGATGCTTCTGGGGCGGCTATTTATGGCACTAGAGCCTCAGGAGGGGTAATCCTTATTACCACCAAATCAGCCTTGTCAGGCGGCTTAGCCGTCAGCTATACGGGCGAAATGTTTGCGGAAACTGTACGTAGATACAACGAACCTTTGGGGAGGGATCGTTTTCTTCAAGACGGAATCGGAGACGATCTGGGACACAATACGGATTGGTTTGATGAGGTCACCAATGATCTCCCGATCAGTTACAGGAACGTATTGAGCTTTAGCGGGGGAGTGGAAGAAGCGAGGATTCGTGCTACGGTGAGCCATAGAAGTGCTACAGGTCTGGTTATAGGCACGGGAAGGGATGAAGTCCAAGCCAGAATAAATACTGATTTTAGCCTGTTCGACGGATTTATGCAGATCACCAATAACCTTTCCTACAGTGAAAGGCAATCTGATTTTGCCAACAATAATAGCGCAAGGGATGATGAATTTGCCAACAATGATGTTTTCAGAATGGCTTTGCAACTCAACCCTACTGAAACTCCCTACGACCCTACCACGCCGCATGGCCTCAATGTCTGGACGGGAGGGTTTGACTGGTATAATCCCGTCGCGGAAATACGGTTACGCAAAGACCAAAGGAAGTATACCTATCTTCTAAACACCACCAGTATGGTGTTGAATCTCACCGACAATGTATCTGTCACAGGCCGATATTCAATTGCTAACAACAGTGAGTATTTTACCTTTTGGAGATCAGCAGCACATAAAACTTCCTTGGACCAAGGGGTTGGCGGCTTTGCAAGCCATAATTACGGACAATTCCGGGACAATACTTTTGAGGCTTTCGCGACCTACAATCAGATCTTTGGAGAGCATATTCTCAATGTGGTCGGAGGCTATAGCTTTCAGGAATTTAATAGACAAGGTTTTTCGGCCAGCAATTCTGATTTCGCGGTGGATGGTATAGAAGAAAACGATCTAGGTACAGGAAGGTTTTTAGCGGAAGGAAGAGCCGGATTGGGCTCCTACAGGGATCCACGGGTGAGGTTGATGGCCTTTTTTGGAAGGGTGAACTACAGCTTTGATAACAGGTACCTGATCACTGCAAGTGTGAGAAGAGAGGGTTCTTCGAAATTTGCTGAAGCCAATAGATGGGGTATGTTTCCTGCCGTTTCTTTGGGATGGAATATTCACAATGAATCCTTCATGGCGGGTCAGGAGCTTTTCAACAATCTAAAACTTCGGGCAGGCTATGGTGAAACAGGAAACGAAGGTTTTGACCCTGGTGTGGCGACGCGGATGTATGGTCCCGATACTTGGTGGTTGATGAACGGAGAATGGAGAAGAACCTACGGCGTGTCCCATAATCAAAACGTGGACTTGAAGTGGGAAACTAAAAAAGAGTATAACCTCGGCTTTGACTTTGCCATTTTTAATGGTGATATATCCGGTAGGTTTGATATCTTTCAAAGAGATGTGGATGATTTGATTTACGATATTTCAGTTGCGCAGCCACCTGCTATTCATGATAAAACCACTATGAACGTTGGGATGTTAAGAAACAGGGGATGGGAAGCTGAAGTAACTTGGAATGCCGTCAATAATTCCAATTTCCAGTATACGACAACTTTAATAGGCTCTTCCTATAAGAGTGAACTGGTAAGTCTTTGGGGAAGCCAGACATTTTGGGATCGGAAAGGCTTTCCTTCTCCGGGAACTCCCGGCAACGCTGTAAGACTGTTTCCCGGCGAGCCAATAGGAAGGTTCTTTGTATGGGAACATGCAGGGTTCACTGAAGCTGGTAACTGGATGTTGAGAGGTGCCGACGGAGAAGTATTTGATGTCACTGAAAGGACCAAAACCGACCAGGATAAAAAATTTATCGGAAATGCGATTCCAAGGTTGATCTTAGCTTGGAACAACCAGTTTAATATAGGGAACTTTGATGTGAGCACTTATTTCCGTGGTTGGATTGGACACGACATCTTTAATATGCCCAATTTTTACTATGGAATACCCTTGGAAGGAAGGAACGTCCTAGTAGAAAACTATGAAGAGCAAAGGCATATTAAAGGTGAAAAAGAACTGAGTGATTACTGGATTGAAAAGGGGGATTTCTTGAAGTTGGATGTCTTATCTGTAGGCTATAACTTTGGCTTGAAAGGGGACAGAGCTAGTAGATATCTAAAAGATTTGCGGGTGTATGCCACGGGACAAAATCTATTTGTACTGACCAATTATTCCGGATTAAATCCTGAGGTAAATATCAATGGTTTAGATCCTGGGTTTGAAGAGAGGGCCACTTACCCACAGACCCGTACTTTTATGTTAGGTGTACAAGCAAATTTCTAAAGCAAAAAAATTAAGATTATGAAATTGAAAAAATATATTGTAATCCTCTTTGGTGTCATCATTACCAGCTGTTCCCTGGATGAAGTATGGTATGACGAGGTGGTACCGGAGACCTTCTTTAAAACAGAAGGGGATGTAATGGCTGCACTTTACAGGCCGTTCACCCATGCGAGATGGTACCTCACCGGCAATCGGTGGCTTGCCCAGGAGTTGTCAGCAGATCACTTTGTACGTACTACAAAGGGTAGGCATTGGTATGACGGGGGACGATACGCCCGTTATCAGCATCATGAATGGACGCCAGATGAATCTCAACTGTTTGACATTTGGAGAGGAACGTTGCAAGGAGTGGCCTTATCTCTTGACGTAAAACAAGACCTTGGAAGATTAGATTATCAAGCGCTTGCACTTTCCGAAGAAGATAAAGCAGCACACCTTGGACAATTGGATGCCCTGACTGCTTTCTTTTACCTCAGAGGACTGGATTTCTTTGGAGGACTTCCCATCTTCACCAGTTTGGACCAGGAGAATGTTCCTAGAAGTACGGATAGGGAAACCTTTAACCACATCGAAGCTTTGTTGCAGCAAGCCATCGCGGATCTTCCCGTAAGGGAAGTTGGTGCACCCCAAGAAGGAGCGATGACGAAAGGCGCCGCAGCATTGATGTTGGCAAGGCTGTACTTTAATGCAGAACCCTATATAGGCGAAGCCATGTATGAGGAAGCGGCGGCTATTTCCGAAGCAATCATTGCTGGTGAATACGGTACGTACAGCCTCGATCCGGAATGGAAAGGCCCTCACGATTTTTACAACCACGAGTCTCCCGAAATCATATGGTCTATTCCGTCAGAGTTTAACCGATTGGAGTATACCCATTATGACCATATGTACCACTACAATTCCAGGGTTTACTTTGATATAGATTTGGGTTCTAATAACGGTACCCACCTACAGCCTTCAAAAAAACCCAACGGAGACTTGTATTCAGAAGATTTCAGACTGGGTTCCCCCTATGAGAAATTCGAAGACACCGATCTTAGGAAGAAGCCTTTTAAGTACCTCGGGAATGGCAACTACGAAGGGATGTTCTTGGTGGGTAACCAGGTTTCCCCCATCACCGGTGCTCAGGTCATCGGCAACGAAGAATACAACGGGCAACCGGTGGTATTTGTAGACCAGGTTGGTAGATTTTCGGAAATAGGTCGAACCTATTCCTCTGTGGATGAAGTTCCTTCTAATGTCAATGCAGGTGAAGAAAATTCAGGTATTAGGCTGGTTAAAATACCGATTCCTCCCGCTGCAGACATAAGTTTGAGATGGGGGGCAGATCATCCGGCATTCAGACTGGCGGAGGTATATTATATGCTTGCTGAAAGCCGATTGCGACTTGGAAATCCTGCTGTTGCGGCAGAACTGATCAATACGGTAAGAAAGAGGGCTTTCGAGGGAGGCAACGACCCCAACCCTGCCACTGCCGGAAATCTGGATCTGTACAGAATGGCCGATGAATGGGGTATAGAGTTCTTGGGTGAAGGCAGAAGAAGGACGGATTTGATAAGGTTGGGCTTTTTCACCACCGAAGCATGGTGGGATCATAGTCCATCGAATTCAGATCATTTCAACCGTTATCCCGTGCCTACTGAAGCACTTTCCGCAAGCAACGTGCTGGAACAAAACCCGGGTTATTAATTCAATAACTACGAGAGGTTTTTCTAAGGAATAACTAAATAAAAAAATCCGGCACCTAACCAGGTGCCGGATTTTTTTATAGGCTGATGTGAGTGTAATTTGGTTGTTCGGTTTGTTGCTTCAACGCTTATAGGAGTTGCTGGACAATTGGGTCGCCTTATAGCACGTGTTTTACCGGTAGTTGAAGCCCTTGAGGATCCTCATTGAACGATGTAATTTTGAATAAGCAGCCTAGGGCTGGGAAGTCGCTTCCACCGCCTCCCGAAGCTCGGTTTGGATGCAAGATGGAGCGAAATATCTATGGACAATTATAAGCGGATCATGGAGCAATTGAATTTATTTGGTAGACCTCCGCTTGTCCATTATTGACGGTAACCAGCAGATAGGGGATACCCTGAAAATTGATAATGTTCAAACTTCTCACCGCCTTCTGGGTGAAATTCAGGCCCAATTGATCTCCCTCTAGTATTTCTCCCTCTGAAGTGATGATATTTCCCGCAAGGCTTCCAAAGCGACCATGATAGGGCGATACCCCAAAGTAATTGCCGCCTACAAGAACCTCTTCTTTACCGTCCCCATTAAAATCAAAACTCAAGAACGTGTTAATGGGGGCTAGCTGTAAAGCGGTATCAAAAGCTTTAAAGATAAACTTTCCGCCAGAATTGACCAGGTATCCAGATGCCAGCTGGTCTACCGTGAGCAGGTCCGCATTGTCTAACCTTCCTTTGTCAAATATCTCCTCTATGGGGCGGCCTGCGAAATCCTGATAAGACGTAAACTTCCTCTTTAAGAAGCTCATTTGACTTCCCAGTTCATCTAAGCCAGCAACGGTGTAGTATTTTCCGTTCTTTTCATAAGCCAAAATAGTTTCCGTACTCCCATTTTGATCAAAATCGGCATAATACATCCTCAAGGGATGGTTTTCTTTAGCCGTGAATTTGGTGTTGAGCCCCCAATTTCCCAACAAATA
>DATGMS010000461.1:0-3840 GCA_035307285.1 Cyclobacteriaceae bacterium | reverse complement strand
AAAGCCTTCTTTATCTGGCAGGTACCACGCTCGAATTTACAGACGGATTGAATGGTAAAGGCTTCCAGTTCGTCAATCCCAATGCCTCAAGAACCTGCGGATGCGGGGAAAGTTTTTCTATATAATCGAATAAAAACGGCCTAAAAAGGCCGTTTTTATTTTAATTTTTAGGTACATTCCTTAAGATTTAAGATTTTTTACCGTTCCCTTCCTAAACGATATCAAAAAAATTAAATTTGCATTTCCTTATCCTCTTAATAGCCAGAGGTAAGGAGTTGTGCTTTAAGCATTGTATTTATTGTCGACCTTGAGGAATATGCCTGCCTTGTCTGAGCTTGGTACATCCTCTTTTAAACCTATTACCTATGAAAAAAACTTTACTTGGCGTTTGGGTGCTATTCCTCTTGGTTAGCATGGCATCATTCGCACAGACCCGTACAGTCACTGGCGTGGTAATTTCGGGAGAGGACAACCTTCCTCTTCCCGGAGTAAACGTCAGCATCTCTGGTACCACACGTGGTACCATTACGTCCCTCGACGGAGACTATTCCATCGAAGTGTCCAGTCAGGATACTCTACAGTTTTCATTTATCGGTTTCACTGCCGTAAAAAGAACCGTCGGAAACCAAAGCAGCATTAATGTTACTTTGGAAGTAGATACTAAAACCCTTGGCGAGGTAGTGGTGGTCGGCTATGGGTCCCAAGAAAAGAAAGAACTTACTGGAGCAGTTGCCCAGTTAGACGCTAGGAGTTTTGAAAACACGCCTATCGCCAGCCTTGATCAAGCCATGCAGGGTCGGATAGCAGGTGTTCAGATCTCCCAAAACTCCGGTACCCCAGGCGGCGGTATCTCTGTAAGAGTAAGAGGATCTTCTTCTATTTCGGCTTCTAACCAACCCTTATACGTGGTGGATGGTATTCCTGTAAACTCAGGTGACCCTTCTCACCCAGAATCTGATTTTGGGGGACAGTCCGCTAGTGCCATCAACGACATCAACCCTTCTGACATTGCCTCTATCGAAGTACTGAAAGACGCCGCTGCAGCAGCCATCTACGGTTCAAGGGCAGCGAATGGTGTGGTATTGATCACTACCAAAAGAGGTTCTGCCAACCAAACCAGAATCAACTTCAACGCTTATGCCGGGGTACAAGACTTCTGGAAGCAGCCTAAAATGTTAAATTCACAACAGTATTTAGAAATTGCAGGAGAAGCTTTTGCTGACTGGGGTATGACAGCTGAAGATTTCGTTAATGACTATTACGGAGGCCTGCCCTTCGGTGAAGACACTGATACGGATTGGGTGGACGAAGTATCGCGCTCTGCAAGCATCCAAAATTATGACCTTTCGATTACCGGAGGTAATGACAAGACGCAATTCTTCCTGTCAGGTAGTTATTTTGACCAGGAAGGCATCATCATTGGAAGCCGGTTCCAGCGCTTCACTACCAGAATCAACCTGGATCACCAATTCAGCGATAGGTTGAGCGTCGGTACTAGCACGCAGCTTTCCCGTTCAGTAAACACACGTATTGTAAGTGACAACACGCTGAATGGCCCCTTCGCCAACTCGTTAGCTGCCTCTCCCCTTTGGAAGGTAAAAAATGAAGATGGCACGTATACCCACCCTCAGTTCTACTATCCTAATCCTGTGGCAGTAGGCTTGGAGAACGACAACCAAGGCATCTCATTAAGGGCGATCACCAGCGGCTTTGCTACTTATGAGATCACTGAAGGACTAAAATTGACCGGCCGTGTGGCTGCCGATGTATTGAACTACCAGGAGCGGAATTACATCCCCAGCACTTACCCTGGATCATTTGCCGGCACCACCAATGGCTTCGGTATGAATGCCTCCAACACGAGGTTAAAATATGTCACCGAGGCCTTCTTGGAATATCAAAAAGATTTCGGGGATGACCATTCTCTTCAGGCCGTTGCGGGCACCAACCGGGAAAACAATGACTGGAACGAAACCTTTGTAGAGGGTGAAGGTTTTCCAGGGGACATCTTCAGATATTTGGGAGCTGCTGCGGTTATTAATGCCGGCGGTAACAATATCGAAGGTTACGGCATTGTGTCCTATTTTGGTAGAGCGAACTATTCTTATAAAGACAAGTATTTGCTTAGCGCCAGCTTCAGGGCAGATGCTTCCTCCAGATTTGGAGAAAACAATCGTTGGGGATATTTCCCCGCTGTCTCATTAGGCTGGAGAATAGTAGATGAACCTTTCATGGAAGACCAAACTGTATTTACCGATTTGAAAGTAAGAGGTTCTTACGGCTTGACCGGTAACCAAGAATTCGGGAACTTCAATTACCTGAGCCTCTATGGGCCTGTAAACTACATGAACAACCCAGCGCTAGCTCCTGTTCGCTTGGGTAACCCAGATCTCAAATGGGAATCTACGGCACAAACCAATATTGGGGTGGACTTCTCTGTGCTTAACGGACGGGTCTCCTTGTCTGCGGATTACTACATCAAAAATACCGATGATCTGATCTTCAACCGTCCGATCCCGACCCAAAACGGATTTGCCTCCTATACATCCAATATTGGATCCATTGAAAATAAAGGGTTTGAATTCGGGCTGAATACCATCAACGTCGACAGCCCCTCCGGCTTTACTTGGAGATCGGAATTGAACATTTCCCTCAACAAGAACAAAGTGACTGAGCTTTATAATGGCGAAGATGTATTCTACGGCTTTGGTGGCAACTCCTTAGTACTCCGTGAAGGTCAACCTATCGGTACCTTCTATGGCTTGATCGCAGACGGTGTATATGCCAGCACCTCAGATGTGCCAGAGGCAAGAAGGGAGCAAGGCATCCAAGGTGGGGACATGAACTACAGAGACATGAATGACGACGGCGTGATTACAGATGATGATTTTACCATCATCGGCAATGCCCAACCTGACTTTATTGGTGGTTTTACCAACACGGTTAGGTACAGAAACTTTGACCTGAACCTGTTTATGCAGTTCTCTGTAGGCAATGATATCTGGAATGCGGCAGGCTCTTACCAACAAGGGATGTTTGCCAACGGCTTCGACGATAACAGCACCAGCCAAGTATTGGACAGATGGAGAGAAGAAGGCGACATTACCAGTGTGCCAAGAGCTACCACTGAAGTATCAGTGAACAGAAACAACCAATCTAACACGAGCCGTTTTGTGGAAGATGGAAGCTACTTAAGGGTGAAAAACCTTACTTTGGGTTACAATTTGCCTAAATCCGTAACAGAAAGGATCTCCGTCCAAAGCCTACGAATTTATGCCCAAGCGCAGAACCTGTTCACTTGGACAGGCTATTCAGGATTTGATCCTGAGGTGAATTTCGCAGGTACTGATAACAGAACCTTAGGGGTGGATTTCTATACCGTCCCCCAAACAAGAACCATTACTTTAGGCCTTAACTTAGGATTTTAATTATGAAAAGGATATATAAATATTTCATCTATACCCTTCTCGGAGGTGCTATCGCGAGTTGCGATGTGCTGGACCATGCTCCGGTAAATGAGGTTGATTCAAATGTTGCACTGACCGACTCCACCTCTGTTCATTTGGCGCTAGCGGGGATGTATGACGGGCTCCAAACCGTCGACCTTTATGCACTTAGGTACCTTTATTATCAAGATATATATGCGGATAACATGCGCTTCCAAGGATCATTTACCACAGACAATGAGGTAAATAGCCGTAGAATTAACCCAACAAATCTTCAGATGGCGGAAACTTGGCGCGCGTTTTATCGGGTTATTGCAAGGGCCAACTTTATTCTTGATGCCCTTCCCGCTATTGATCTGACAGAAGAAAGGAAAAACAGGATCAGCGGAGAAGC
>DATGMS010000460.1:0-4281 GCA_035307285.1 Cyclobacteriaceae bacterium | reverse complement strand
TTATATCAGGATCAACCACTTTCCACCGGTTTCGGAAGAGTAGAAGTCGGTAGGTCTGTGGGCCATATCTGGGGCTACAAGCTTGGTGGGATATTCCAAAATCAGCAGGAAGTAGATGCTTATTTTGAAGAATATGATGATGAAATTGTGAGTAATTCCAATTTCGTGGCACCAGGAGACATGTATTTCCTTGATGTACATGGCAACCCTACTGAAGAAGAGCGGTTCTACAGCACGACGCCAGATGGCAGAATTAATTCCTTCGATCAGACTGAAATCGGAAACACCATCCCTGGAGTAACCTATGGCATCAATCTGAATGCCGCTTGGAAAGGCATTGACTTGACGATGAATTTTTATGGGGAAGGAAAAGTAGATAAAGTAAATGGAGTACGCAGAACGTTTGAAGGGATGAGTGGTGCCGGCTCAACCTATTTCGCCACTACTCTTAACCGCTGGACACCGTCCAATACTGGAACCGATATGCCCCGCGCGGTGGTCAATGACCCGGCAGGCAACAACCGCTTGTCCGATAGATGGGTTGAAAGCTCGGCCTTCTTTAGGCTGAACAATTGGCAAATAGGATATTCTCTGCCTGCATCCCTCTTGGCAAGGACAAAGAACAGTGTCAGGTCAGTAAGAATTTATTTTGGTGGCCAAAACAACCTTTATTGGTTTAGATGGAGAGGTTTAGATCCTGTGAACGATGAATTCCCATTGCCTCGTTCATTCAATATGGGTATCAATGCCAGTTTCTAATCAAGAACAATCAAACACCACTGTGATGAAAGAAAACATTTCAAAATCGATAAAAGTCAATCGCTGTTTTACATTGTACTTCATTTTCGCCATGTTTATGGGATCCGCATGTAACCCTGATCTTGTCGGTGATCCACCGATGGGTAGAACGGAGGAGACCTATTTCAGTAATGCTACGGAATTCAGGACCAAATTGGTGAGCGTATATGCTTCACTTTATGATCACTATCATTTTGCAGCCAACGGATGGAACGGATGGGTAACCGGAATTTATTTGCTACCCGGCGATGACCTAACAGAAAATCTGGCAGCCAGAACTTCTTTAGAATTGTTTGACGGAGGTTTAAATCCCACCAGTAGTCAAATGAGCTATGCCTTCCAAGCTTGCTACAAAACTATAGCTCGGGCAAATGTGGTGTTAGATAAAGTCAGGTCGGTTGATTTCTCCGGGTTCGATGATCCTGAGGAAATAGCTATAATGGAAGGGGAAGCATTATTTTTAAGGGCGTATGCGTACTTTAAGTTATTCAATGTATTTGGAGGAGTACCTTTGGTAACCCGGCGGATACAATTGGAAACTGAAACCAATACCCCTCGTAGTACCCCCAATGAAGTCCTTACTCAAGCCATTGATGATGCGCGGGCGGCTATCGCCTTCTTACCGGAAAACTGGCCGGAGAATTACGCAGGGAGGGCAACAAAAAATTCCGCAAGGGGATTATTGGCCAAAGCGTTGGTGTATAGAGCCAATTACAATAATGATGCATCAGCTGACTTACAGGAGGCGTTAACCGTATTTAATAGCATCACCGCAACATTGGTTCCTGATTTTATAGACAACTTTAGTTCTTATACAGAAAACAACGCGGAGTCATTGTTCGAAATTCAAGCCGCGCAGGCAAGCGGGATCAACAACCTTAACCTTGCCAATGATGGTGCTTGGCGCGGTGTCGAAAATCTCAGTATTTACAGGGGCTATATGATGGAAGCAGGCGGCCGAGGTGACTTTAATGATGCTTCATCCACGAAATTCCTTATCACGAATAAGTTGAGGAATGGTTTTGGCAATGATCCCCGCCTCAGTGTTTTTTCAAATCCTGATGACGGTTTTGGCGGAAGGATTTTTCAAAAGTACAATAAACCGGATGGGGTCAATGCACTCACTCCACCCCACGGCGGATCGGCTAACAATGAGCGGGTGCTAAGATATGCTGACCTAAAGCTCCTTGCCGCAGAAGCAGCCCTAAAAACAGGAAATGCAGCTGCTGCTATCAACCATATCAATGATGTACGAACCCGGGCCAGGAACTGGGCGGCACAATCCGGGTATGGAGATGGGTCAATTCCTGCAAGCCATCCAACCGAGGAAACCAGTGCCGGTATCATCATGCAATGGATCATGGACGAGCGATTTGTGGAGCTGGCCGGAGAAGGTCAACGTTGGTGGGACCTCAAGCGGTGGCATGCATCAGGGGATATGGACCTGACAGGCTGGGATGGTAGTGAGTCAGGTTTTAGCACAGCTTTGACATCACCTGTCCAGTTTGACGTCAATAAGCACCTGGTTTTTCCAATACCTCAAACCGAAATAGAAAGAAATTCGGCTATAACTGAAAATAATCCAGGATACTAATGGTTGTTGCTTTGCGGACCATCCATGACGGATGGTCCGCAATTGCTTTAGATTGTATTGATGAACATCATGGCCTTTCTATTCTCAAACGATTCCATTTTGTCGCAATAATGAGAAAAAATATCTTCCAGAAATTCTCTAAGGTACTTTTTATGATGGTTTGCATTGTCAGCCAAGCGGTACCGGCTTTAGGTCAGAATGCAACATGGTACCCTTTTCAGCCACAAGATTACTACAAAACAGACAATCTGGATCTCAGCCAATGGCTGGACGCACCTGCAGGAAAACATGGTTTTGTACAAATGCGTGGCAAGGACCTTGTTTTTGAAAATGGCAAGCCAATTAAATTTTGGGGCACGAACATCAATAACAATAAACCATTTTCCCCACAAGAAAAAGCCCATGAATGGGCCCGCTTTTTATCAAAATATGGGATTAACGGGGTGCGGTTTCATAAATTTACTTGGGATGCTACCGATGGCGTACATTCCACAGAGCTTGCTCCGGACAAATGGAAGCTTTTTGACTATTTCAGCAACACCCTTCGCGATAAAGGGATTTATTATGGCTGGTCACCGATCTATGGACACCGTCTCCGACCAGCAGATAGCACCCGGCTTCTGGCTTACAATGAGATCGTTAATATTGACCTCCCATGGTCACATCTCAATGGTTCTACTGCCTCATTGGTCAACTTTGCAGAAGATTTGCAAGCCCTGAATATAGAGCTTGTGGTAAATATGCTTAATCATGTAAACCCCCATACAGGACTCAGATATGCAGATGATCCCGCGTTGGCCTTTGTAGAATTCCAAAATGAAGACAATATTTTTTGGGGTGCCATTGAAAACACGCTGGAGCAAACGCCCACCTATAGGGCCTTGCTTTGCCGAAAATTCTCTGATTGGCTCCAGGACAAATACGGCAGCCAGGAGGAATTGGAAAAGGCATGGAATGATCAAGGAATTGCACAAGATGAAAGTTTAGATAAAAAGAATATTTACCCCAACCCAAACCATGGCTTCTTCAGCCGTGAATATCAAAAGTCAATAGCAGAAAAAATACCGGTAGCCCAACATGTATTGGATAAACTGAATTTTCTTTTTGAAGAACAAGCCAAGTTTTATCATAAATTTCTGGAAGCAGTGAGGGCTACTGGCTATAAAGGCACCATCGTTGGAAGCTGCTGGCAAGCCGGGACAGGACTTTCACATTTATATAATCTTTATGCCGATTACCAAGTGGGTATGATCGATCGGCACAATTACTTTGGAGGTGGCTCAGGACATAATCTTAAAACCGGGAAAATAACCAATGCTTCTATGTTATCCCAAATCGGCTCTGGCTTGTTGGGTACGGGACTGCAACAGGTAAGTGACAGGCCTTTTGCCCTATCAGAATGGATGAGTCTGATACCTTCAGAATGGACTGCCGAAAGTGCGCCTATAATTGCTGCTTACGGCATGGGGCTTCATGGCTGGGATGCTTCATTTAGTTTTGCTATAGATCAACCGGCCTACACTCCCACCATACAAACCCCACCCTGGGGCGGCGTGTACAATGTCACCACCCCCACCCAGTTGGCCTTATACCCGGCCCTTGCGATGATGATTTACCGCAATGATCTCAAGGAGAGTGAAACAATTGTAGACCGAAAAGTAAATTTTGAAGCTTTGGAAGCCGGATTAAGCGTATTTGATGAACAGGTAATCCAGGATCACGACCGGAAAGTTTTTAAAACCAATTTCCCCATCGAAGCGATGGCTGTCGGGAAGGTCACCCTCACCTTTACCGATGAGGATGAGCCTGATGAAATCGCAAATCTGGATGCTTATAAAAATGATGAGGGGGTCCTTTCCAATACAGGTCAACTGTTTTGGACAGAGTAA
>DATGMS010000459.1:0-8429 GCA_035307285.1 Cyclobacteriaceae bacterium | reverse complement strand
ATAGAGAATCCGAATAAAATAAGTGAAACAAAAAAGTTAGTAGCTAGACTATTAACTGCTTTGCGTGCAAAACAACTAGCTAAATAAGCATTAATATGGCTACTACAGAGAGAAATCTACGTAAAGAAAGAATAGGAAAAGTAGTGAGCAACAAGATGGATAAATCCATCACTGTTGCCGTAGAAAAAAGGATCAAGCATCCTATCTACGGTAAATTTGTTGCCAGTACTAGCAAGTTTATGGCTCATGACGAGAAAAACGAGAGTAACGAAGGGGACCTTGTTAAAATTAGCGAGACTCGTCCGCTGAGTAAAAACAAACGTTGGAGATTAGTTGAAATAATAGAGAAGGCTAAATAAAATGATACAGCAAGAATCCAGGTTAAGCGTAGCGGATAATTCGGGAGCCAAGGAGGTTCTGGTGATTCGTGTCTTGGGAGGAACCAATAGAAGGTATGCCTCCATAGGGGATAAGGTTGTTGTCACTGTGAAGTCTTCCATTTCTTCCAGCAACATGAAAAAAGGTACCGTTACTAAAGCGGTGATCGTTAGAACCAAGAAAGAAATTAGAAGAAAAGACGGGTCTTATATTCGCTTTGAAGATAATGCTGCGGTTCTCCTGAACAATAACAACGAGCCTAGAGGTACTCGTATTTTTGGCCCGGTAGCAAGGGAATTAAGGGAAAAGCAGTTTATGAAGATCATATCGTTGGCCCCTGAAGTACTGTAATTATGGAAAGAAAATTTAATAAACAACCAAAGCTGCATGTCAAGACCGGAGATACTGTAAAGGTGATCGCTGGTGATGACAAGGGTAAGACTGGAAAGATACTTTCTGTAAACCTTCAGAAGAGAAGGGCATTTGTTGAAGGTCTTAATATGGTGACCAAACATATCAAACCAACAGCCAATTCTCCCCAGGGAGGTATAGAAAAGAGAGAAGCATCCATACACATCAGTAACCTGATGTTGGTGGATCCCAAAACCGGTGAGGCGACCAGGATCGGACGTAAGATCGGTGACAACGGTAAATTAGTAAGATATTCCAAGAAAAGTGGGGAGGTAATCAATGGCTAATCCTAGAGTAAAAGATCAATATTTAAACACGATAGTTGCTGAGTTAAAGGAGAAATTCCAGTATAAGTCAGTAATGCAGGTGCCTAAATTGACCAAAATTGTGATCAATAAAGGTATAGGTGCCGCGGTGGCTGACAAGAAGTTGGTAGATCAAGGGGTTGAAGAACTTTCGATCATCACCGGTCAAAGAGCCGTTCCCACTAAAGCTAAGGTGTCCATCTCTAACTTCAAGTTGAGAGAAGGAATGCCGATTGGTGCTAAAGTTACCCTTAGGGGAGACAGGATGTATGAATTCCTTGACCGTCTTATCACCATAGCCTTGCCTAGGGTTCGTGACTTCAAAGGTATTAGCGACAAAGGTTTTGACGGAAGAGGCAATTATACGCTCGGGGTGACCGAACAGATAATCTTTCCTGAGATCAGCATCGAGAAGATCAATAAGATCTCCGGGATGGATATTACATTGGTGACTACAGCAGAGACAGATGAAGAAGCGTATGCTTTACTGAAATCATTTGGTATGCCTTTCATAAACAAAAACAAAGAAGTATAGTTATGGCAAGAGAGTCAATAAAAGCCCGTGAAAGAAAAAGGGAACGTCTTGTAGCCAAGTATGCCCAGAAGAGAGCAGCTCTTAAGGCCGCTGGTGATTTTGAAGGTTTGGACAAGCTTCCAAAAAACGCTTCACCGGTAAGGTTACATAATAGGTGCAAGATGACTGGCAGACCTAGAGGTTATATGAGAAAATTCGGTATCAGTAGGGTTACTTTTCGGGAAATGGCATCAGCAGGTAAGATCCCTGGGATTACAAAATCCAGCTGGTAAAAATCGGACAAAAATTTTTATTCCTAGAATCATTGTGTAACTTTGCACGCCCGTAAGGGAATGCCGTTAGACTTATAATATTATGACTGATCCAATAGCTGATTACTTGACCAGGTTGAGGAATGCCATTAAGGCTTCCCACCGAATCGTTGAGATACCTGCTTCTAATATCAAAAAAGAGATTACTAAAGTGCTTCACGATAAGGGGTACATTCAAAACTATAAGTTTGAAGATAATGGCCCTCAGGGTACCATTAAAATAGCTTTGAAGTACAATCCTACTACTAAGGTGAATGCAATAGTAAGTCTTTCTCGAGTAAGTAAGCCAGGTCTTAGAAAATATGTTAAACACGAGGACTTGCCCAGGGTAATCAACGGCTTGGGTGTAGCGATCGTATCCACTTCCAAAGGTCTTATGACCGATAAGGAGGCTCGTGTAGAGGGTGTTGGTGGAGAAGTACTTTGTTACGTATATTAAGAAACCGTTATGTCTAGAATAGGTAAAAAACCAATAGATCTACCTGCGGGTGTTACTGTAGACGTGACTGCACATGGTGTGGTTACTGTTAAAGGTCCCAAAGGTACACTGACTCAGGATGTGAATCCCGACATCAAAGTAAAAGTGGAAGACTCGCAGGTCATCGTCGAGAGACCCACAGATTCCAAAAGGCATAAATCGCTTCACGGATTGTACCGATCATTAGTCAATAATATGATTATTGGCGTTAGTGAGGGCTACAAAAGAGATTTGGAGTTGGTAGGGGTTGGTTACAAAGCCACCAATCAAGGTCAAATTTTGGAACTCAGCCTTGGTTTTTCGCACAATATCTATATGTCGCTTCCCAATGAAATATCCATTAAGACGGAGACTGCTAAGGGGAAGAACCCTATAGTATCATTAGAAGGTATAGATAAAGAATTAATAGGACAAGTCTCTGCCAAGATCAAGTCATTGCGAAAAGTTGAGCCTTACAAAGGTAAAGGTGTTCGTTTCGTAGGTGAGAAGGTTAGACGTAAGGCTGGTAAAACCGCTGCTAAAAAATAATTAAAAGATGGCTTTTAATAAAAATTCGAGAAGGCTTAAGATCAAGAAAAGTATCCGGAAGAAGATTTCCGGAACGGATGCTAGGCCTCGTTTGTCGGTATTTAAGAGTAATACGGGCATATATGCACAATTGATTAACGATCTGAAAGGTCACACCCTAGCACAAGCAACTTCAAAAGAGCTTGGCGCCAAGGAAAATGCCGGTGTTGCGATCTCCAAAGAAGTGGGCAAGAAATTAGCGGAAAGAGCAGTAGCCAATGGGGTCACTGAAGTGGTATTCGACAGAAGCGGTTATATCTATCATGGTAATGTGAAAGCCCTAGCCGAAGGTGCAAGGGAAGGCGGCCTTAAATTTTAAATAATATGTCCCAAGAAAGAAATAAACCCGTAAGGGCGACAGATACCGAGCTTAAAGAAAGAGTTGTTTCAATCAACCGTGTAGCCAAAGTGGTAAAAGGAGGGAGAAGATTCTCTTTTTCAGCAATCGTTGTAGTAGGTGATGGCAAAGGTGTCGTAGGCTATGGCTTGGGAAAGGCCAATGAAGTTACAGACGCAATTACCAAAGGTATTGAGGATGCTAAAAAGAGCTTAGTGAAAGTCCCAATTCTTAAAGGTACTATTCCCCATGAGCAAGAAGGTAAATTCGGTGGCGGACATGTCTTGATCAAGCCTGCTTATCCTGGTACAGGAGTGTTGGCTGGAGGGTCCATGCGTGCGGTACTTGAGAGTGCCGGCATCACAGATGTACTAGCTAAATCAAAAGGTTCTTCAAATCCGCAAAACGTGGTTAAAGCGACCATTGATGCACTGGTTCAATTAAGGGATGCGATCACGGTTTCCCAGCAGAGGGGCGTGAAAATGTCAAAAGTATTTAACGGATAAGAAGATGGCCAAGTTAAGAGTAACTCAAGTAAGGAGCACTATAAAAAGACCAAAAGATCAAAAAGCCACTATCCTGGCTTTAGGTCTAGGTAAGATTAACAGGAGTGTGGAAGTCGAAGATGCACCCCACATCGCTGGCATGATAAGAAAAGTCAACCATCTTGTAAAAGTTGAAGAAATTTAGTTATGAAATTACATACATTAAAACCTGCCGAAGGTTCCGTAAGACAACGAAAGAGAATTGGACGGGGTACAGGGTCCGGTAGGGGCGGTACTTCTACAAGAGGTCACAAAGGAGCAAAATCTAGGTCTGGATACAAAAGTAAACTGGGTTTTGAAGGTGGACAGATGCCTCTTCAAAGAAGGGTGCCGAAATTCGGTTTCAAGAGTTTAAACAGAATCGAATGCAAGCCGCTTAATCTGGACTTGCTTCAGGAATTGAGCCAAAAGTTGGGCACCGATACCATAACATTTGAAACATTAGTGGAGAATGGCTTAGTTTCCAAGAAAGATGTTGTAAAAGTGCTAGGAAGAGGCGAACTTACTGAAAAATTAAATGTAAGCGCTCATTATTTCTCAGCCTCTGCTGCCGAATCTATCGAGAAGGTTGGCGGAACTGTTAACAAGATTTAATCAATGAAAAAGTTCATTACCACAGTTAAAAACATCTTTTCTATTGAAGATTTAAGGATTCGAATCCTGAATACCCTCGGTTTTCTGATCGTGTTCAGGTTAGGTTCTTTTATCGTATTGCCGGGTATTGATCCTAGCCAATTGTCGGGTCCATCAGAAGGTATTTTCAGTCTGATAGACACCTTTCTTGGAGGTGCTTTTAGCAATGCTTCCATATTTGGTCTCGGAATAATGCCCTACATTTCTGCTTCCATCGTGTTGCAGCTGTTAACTGTGGGTGTACCTTACTTCCAAAAACTTCAAAAGGAAGGGGAGTCTGGTAGAAAGAGAATCAGTCAAATAACGAGAGTTTTGACTATTATCATTACTGTGGCCCAAGGCATAGGGTATTTAACTGCTACTATACCGAATGAAGCCATTGTCGTGAATAAGACCTTGTTTATGTTTAGTTCTCTGGTCTTGCTTTCAGCCGGTACTATGTTCTGTATGTGGTTGGGTGAGAAGATTACCGAAAAAGGTATCGGCAACGGGATCTCAATGCTGATTATGATTGGTATCATCTCAAGGTTCCCCGGTGCGATTATCGCTGAGGGACTTTCAAAAGGATCGAGCGGAATTCTGCTTTTGCTGATTGAAGCCGCTGTTTTGTTCTTTGTAGTTGTAGGTGTGGTGGCGTTGACAGAGGCGGTGAGGAGAATACCCGTTCAATACGCCAAACAAGTTGTTGGTGGGAAAGTGTATGGCGGTCAAAGGCAGTACATTCCTATTAAAGTGAATGCCTCAGGTGTAATGCCTATTATATTTGCGCAATCCTTGATGTTTTTGCCGGCTCTGATCGCTCAGATTTGGGCTGACAATAGTGAAGTTGCGGCCTATATAGGTACCACTTTCAGCGATTTTACTTCCTGGCAATATAATCTTGTATTTGCTTTGATGATCATTTTATTCACCTTTTTCTACACTGCCATCACGGTTAATCCTGAGCAGATAGCAGAAGACATGAAGCGTAACGGCGGATTTGTACCCGGGATCAAACCTGGCGCGCCTACGGCTGACTTTATAGACAACATCATCTCTAGGATAACCTTACCGGGTTCTATATTGTTATCACTTGTAGCTATCATGCCGGCGTTTGCCATTCTTGCCGGTGTTGGTGGAGAGTTCGCCCAGTTCTATGGGGGTACTTCCCTCTTGATCATGGTGGGGGTAATCATGGATACACTGAGGCAGATTGAAAGTTATTTGTTAATGAGGCATTACGAAGGCATGATGAAGAGCGGCAACATGAAAAATGATCCCTCCAACTATGCGATAGCTTAGTATGATACATTATAAAACTTCCGAGGAAGTTCAATTAATAAGGGAAAGCGCTGAGATTCTAGGAAGAGCACACGGCGAGATCGCCAAGTATGTTAAAGAAGGGGTAAAGACCTCTTTTTTGGATAAAATTGCAGAGGAATACATTCGGGATCACAAGGGTGTTCCTTCCTTTAAAGGATATAATGGTTTTCCGTATTCTCTCTGTATATCTGTTAACGAAGTAGTTGTTCACGGATTTCCAGGCGAATATGTTTTGAAAGATGGCGATATAATCTCAGTAGATTGTGGAGTCTTTCACCAAGGTTTTCATAGCGATAGCGCTTATACTTACCCTGTTGGTGAAGTCTCCCCAAAAATTATTTCTCTATTAAAAGCAACCAAGGAATCTTTGTACCTCGGTATAGAAAAGGCGGTTTACGGGAACCGTATAGGCGATATAGGCAATGCAATACAAAAGTATGTTGAAGCCAAAGGCTATACCGTCGTCAGAGAATTGGTAGGACATGGCGTAGGCAGAAATCTGCATGAGGGACCCGAAGTTCCGAATTACGGCAAGAAAGGAAGCGGTCCACTGATAGGTGAGGGGATGGTCTTTGCGATCGAGCCAATGGTGAATTTAGGAACCCGGAATGTGGTTCAGGAAAAGGATGGCTGGACCATCCGTACTGCCGACCGGAAAGTTTCTGCCCATTACGAACATACGGTGGTTGTTTTCAAAGACAGAACTGAGACACTTACGACACATAAATACATAGAAGAGAACTTTAAATTTTAATATGGCCAAACAGACCTCTATAGAGCAAGATGGTACCATCATAGAAGCATTGTCCAATGCAATGTTTAAAGTCGAATTGGAAAACGGGCATCAGCTTATCGCCCATATTTCCGGTAAGATGAGGATGAACTATATCAAGATCCTCCCGGGAGATAGGGTGAAACTGGAAATGTCTCCGTATGACCTTTCTAAAGGCAGAATAGTATATCGTTATAAATAAACCAATATCCCAAGACCTGTAGCTAGGCCTGTCCATTGCATTCCGTGGGACATTTCTAGGTGAAGATTGGGAAGATATCACCGCTAATTTAAATTAATGTAGAGATGAAAGTTAGAACATCTATTAAGAAAAGAAGTGTGGATTGCAAATTGATTCGTAGAAACGGAAAACTTTACGTAATCAACAAAAAGAATCCCAAGTTTAAACAAAGACAAGGTTAAAAATTATGGCAAGAATTGCAGGTGTTGACATTCCAGACAACAAGCGAGGAGAGATCGGTTTGACCTATATTTTTGGTATCGGAAGAAGCTCCGCTAGAGCTATTTTGACCAAAGCGGGTATCTCTGTGGATAAAAAAGCTGGCGAATGGGACGACGATGAGTCTACCGCTATTAGGAATATAATCGCTGAGGAGTTTAGGACAGAAGGTGTTTTAAAATCAGAGATTCAATTGAACATCAAAAGATTGATGGATATTGGTTGTTATAGGGGCTTAAGACATAGAAAAGGTCTTCCCGTAAGAGGTCAAAAGACCAAAAACAACGCTAGAACCAGAAAAGGTAGGAGAAAGACTGTTGCTAACAAGAAGAAAGCGACTAAATAAATCTTGATGTAGATCATGGCTCAGAAAAGAAACGAGAAATCTAAAGGTAAAAAAAGAGTTGTTAAAGTTGAAGCCGTAGGCCAAGCGCATATTAAAGCTTCATTTAACAATATCATCATTTCGATTACCAATAATACAGGTCAAGTAATATCTTGGGCCTCTGCCGGTAAAATGGGTTTTAGAGGTTCCAAAAAGAACACCCCCTATGCAGCCCAGATGGCAGCTCAGAATTGTGGACAAGTGGCTTATGACCTCGGACTTAGGAAAATTGAGGTTTTCGTCAAAGGACCAGGTGCAGGTAGGGAGTCTGCTATCAGAACCTTGCAGAATGTAGGTCTTGATGTAACTACGATTATTGATGTGACGCCTCTTCCGCATAACGGATGTCGGCCTCCAAAACGTAGAAGGGTATAATTTAAAGATAATATACAATGGCTAGATATACAGGTCCAAAAGCAAAGATTGCTAGAAAATTCGGGGAACCGATTGAAGGACATAGCAAAGCGCTTCAAAAAAAGAACTACCCTCCCGGTATGCACGGAAGAGGTAGAAGGAAAAAACAATCTGAGTACGCCGTTCAGTTGATGGAAAAGCAAAAAGCTAAGTACATTTACGGTGTATTGGAGAGACAGTTTTCCAATATGTTTAAGCTTGCTTTCAAAAGACAAGGCGTAACAGGTGAAAACCTTTTACAACTTCTTGAAGCGAGATTAGACAACACCGTTTTCAGGTTGGGTATTGCTCCTACACGTAGGGCCGCAAGACAACTTGTAACGCACAAGCATATCCTGGTAAACGGAGAGTTGGTGAATATCCCATCATACACTTTGAAGCCAGGGGATGTTATCGCGATTAGGGAAAGATCCAAATCCTTGGTTGTGGTTACTGAAAGTCTCTCTGGAAGGGGCGCAAACCGTTATTCTTGGTTAGAGTGGGATAACAGTACTTATTCCGGTAAGTTTGTTAATATTCCCTTAAGGGACGATATTCCAGAGAATATCAAAGAACAACTTATCGTTGAACTTTACTCTAAGTAATATTAATCTTTC
>DATGMS010000458.1:0-2499 GCA_035307285.1 Cyclobacteriaceae bacterium | reverse complement strand
ACAATGCAGGAAGAGTTTTATGCGACTGCATTCCGGAAGAAAATATACAGAACGATCGAGGAATTACAAAACGATGTGGATATCTGGTTGAAGTACTATAACAACGAGAGACCTCATTCAGGTAAATATTGCTACGGTAAACCCCGATGCAAACCTGGAATGACAGTCTGCATCTGACAAAAGAGAAATTATTGGATACTCTGAATCAAAATTTTGTATCTTTGACTCCGTCGGATGAAGAGAAAACAGGCGCTGATGGAGAGCAACTTGTCAGAAATATTCCGACTGGCTGGAATGGCCGAGGGGGTGAAAATACCCCCTCTTACCACCTTTCCATTCCGGTCAGCGATGTCTTAGAAAACTCAAATCCATAAATTAAAAAATGCCCACTGTCAGATCAAATCTGAACTATTACAAATTACTATAACAATGAAAGGATAAAAAACAGGTTAAATGGAAAGAGCCCGGTGCAATACCGAGCTCTATTACAAGAATCTTAATTTATAATCTTGTCCAACTTTTTGGGGTCACTACATTATGATGAGATGGCCTTTTTCTGTTTTCTAAACCAAGAAATGATAAAGGGATAACAGTCCAGGTATAGCCAATGTCCATCGACACACACTGTTCCGCTTAGGGAATCACTCCAGAATCAGCAACTCCACCTTTCTGAAATCGATGGGGTGACTCTCGCTCTGCAGGGAAATGGTCCCCTTGTGCAGCATTTTGTCACCCCCATTCAAATCAATGAGCCGGGCAAAGGAAGCGTCGCGCTCATCAAGTTGTGGCTGGTTGTATTCTAAAACGGTATCGCCGTTCACCACATGGTACAGCACCTTGTTCCCCCTTACCTCCAGTTCGGCGGTAACCCACTCATCGCCAAAGAAGAGACCCGAGGAGGAGGTGATGCAGTGATCCAGGATCAGTTCGCCATTCATCACTATGTTGGTGCCGGGGGTACAGACGTTCATGTTGGTTCGTTCCACCAGCGAGTCGCTACCCAGCAACTGCACCTCTACCGAGGTGGGAAAATCCTGATCGAGCGTCATCGTCTCGGGACGCTGTCCGTGGACCATGATACCTGAATTGCGGTAGGCCCACCCCTCCCCGCCGGGACATTGCTCTCCCACAAAGCGATACTCCACCCGCAGCTTGTAATGCGACAGTTCATCCCGATAGAAGAGGTGCCCGAAACGTCCATCGAATTGATCATATTGATCATAGCGGACCTTGAGCAATCCATCTTCCACCCTGAAGGTATTACCGAAGTTGTCACCTGCTTCATAGCCGGTGATTTTGGGTGTCCAGCCAGTCAGATCACTTCCGTTAAACAGCGGGATCCACTCATCCTCAGCGTCCTTCTGCCGGCATGAGCTCATCAACAGCAGGATCACGACACTGCCCATCATAAAAAGACTTTTCTTCATCGTTTCAATTTTAACTGTTCTTCATTGCTTATAGGAGTCTGGACAAAGATACAAAACAATTCCGCAAAAAAACCCTCCTACGTGATGAAGCAGGGTTTCATAAATCGTTTCATGCAATAGGTCAACCTTTCAGCAAAGCATTCTCTATCGCCTCTTTAGAAAGTTTCTTCGTGCAGAAGAACCAGTCGTAACAATGCATATCTTCCTCTTTGGCTTCCATGCGCTCCTTGGCTACGCCGCAGGAGCCTGCAGTGGGAACGATCACCTCGTCACCCGGACGCCAGTCGGCCGGCAGAGCGACTCCGAATTCATCGGCTGTCTGCAAACCGAGAAGAATACGTTTCAGCTCATCGAAATTACGGCCCAATGACAGGGGATAATAAATAATTGTCCGGATTATTCCCTTGGGATCTACAAAAAAGACGGCACGCACAGCCTGCGTTGAGTTCTCATTGGGCTGTATCATTCCATACTTTTTGGCAACTTCCATCGTGATATCTTCAATCAGCGGGAAGGTAACCTCTACATCTTTCATCCCTTTGTACTCTATTTTATCCTTGATGGTACGCAGCCATGCAATATGACTGTATAAACCATCCACGGACAAACCGACCAACTGACAATTCAGCGCATCGAAATCCTTTTGCATAGAGGCAAAAGTCATGAACTCAGATGTGCAAACCGGCGTAAAATCGGCAGGATGACTAAAGAGTATTTTCCATTTTCCGAGAAAGTCTTCCGGGAAATTAATAACCCCCTGGGTTGTTTTTGCAGTAAACGAAGGCGCTTTGTCACCAATTCTTGGCATGGATTGGGTGATTTCTTGATTTGTTTCCATTTTAGTAAATTTTAATAATAAATTATTATTTGCAAAAAGTACGTTTTTATGATTATTGATGAAATTGATTAAAGATCAAATAACATGCAATATTTTGATTCGAGATACTAATTCCGGCTTTATTAGTTGGCGCGTAAAAAGCAGGTAACCCTCTTATATGATCAGACAAAACAACAATTTTCATTTTTCTTCCGAATTGATTGGTATTAACTCGTCATTGCCAAAGCTATTGCA
>DATGMS010000457.1:0-6844 GCA_035307285.1 Cyclobacteriaceae bacterium | reverse complement strand
CGGCATCAGGTTCGCCCTACCGCAGATTACCCCGACTAACGTGGATCGTCTCTGCAGGTTCGAGACACATTAGGGGTTAGCTTGAGACGAACGCAGTAAATCAAAAAAAGGAGGCATAGAATAAATACCTATGCCTCCTTTTTGTTTATGCTCTAGAAGAACGGTGGACTTTGAAAACAGCAGCGCAAAGGTGTTGAAAGAGCCTGAATATCGAGACCTGGGGGTTGTCTTCCTTTTAAATTATTGTTTTTCACACAGACAGATCGTGCAGCACCGGAATAGGATGATTCTAGACCAATAGCATTGGATTATAACGAACGGTCATTCTGTTTTGCAAACGTGGTATTCTCGATACCGGTGGGGTGGATAGGATCGAGATAAGGTTAATTTTTTTCCGAGTGAGTTTTCCGGTTAAACCAATGAATTATTCAAAGCAGTATGGGATCATCCCTGTCCAATCCGATATTGAAGATAAGGTCTACAGGTATTATCCAAGAGCTAAAGAAACACTTTAAAAATACTCCCTTGGTCTCCCTTGCTGATATATTGTATCTCCCCGCCTTGGTTTTCGACTATTCTTTTGATGATGTATAAGCCAATTCCTGTGCCGTCAACATGACTATGGAATCTTTTGAACATGCTGAATAATTTGGGAAGGTGGCGCTTTTCGATTCCCATTCCATTATCCTCTACCAACAGCACAACGGCTCCGTTTTCTTTGAAGGTGTGGATATTTATTTGGACAGGTCTTTCTCCCGACCTGTACTTGATGGCATTGCTTAGGAGGTTGTAAAGGACGCTCCTAAGCCCATGGACGGGATAATAGATCTCCTCAACCTCTAATTTCTGGTTGATTGCGACTGCCATTTGATTATTGAACATCAAATCTTCCTTGACGTCATGGAGGATTTGCTTGAAAGACACCAATTCTGCGTCTTGTTCCAGATTTTTTTGAACTTTGGTTATTTCAGCCAGATCCAAAATGGTATTTCTAAGTTTCGTAATGGAAATTTCCATCATATCCAAAAACTCAAGATGGGTAGGGTTTGTGATGTTGGCCAGTTCTTCCTTGACTATCCGGATGAGTCCCTCCAGGTTGGAGATGGGGCTTTTGAGGTCGTGGGAAGCAGTGTAAATGAAATTATCCAGATCAATGTTCACCTTTTCCAGTTCATGGTTCTTGGCAATGACTTCTTTTGTCCTTTCCTCAACCCTTTGCTCAAGGTCGTTATTGAGGTTAACCAACTCATCTTTGGTGCGTTGAAGTTCTTCCAGAGCTTGGGATAACTGTTTGTTTTTATCAAAAACCTCCCTTTGTGCTTCCTTTTGTTCCTTAAGAGATATTTCCAGTTCGAGGTTTCGCTCAGCCACCTTGTTTTCTAAATTTCTATTAAATCTATTCAGCGCATGGTCCTTTGCCTGAATCTGTTCCAGCATATCGTTAAAAGCATCAGTAAGAAAACCCAATTCATCATTTCCCTCTCTTACTGCTCTAACAGAATAATCCTGGCGGTGAGATATAGCTTGGGCGGCTTTCGATAAAGCCAGAATTGGTCTTGAGATGCTTTTGGAGAGGAGTTGGGAGAGAATATAAGCTAGCAAAATGGAGAATGCCATAACCATGAGAACAACCATTCCATAAAGCAGGAAACGCTCCTCGAGGGCCTTTAGATTGGATTTCAAGTAAAGAGTGCCAAGGAATTTCGCCCCCTGTCTTACAGGCTGGACTCCTTCCAGATGACCGCGCCTGTAGCCAAAGCCGACTTTTTCGGGGATGATGGATACCTGTTCTTCATCCAAGTCAATAGGATATTGGGCAAAGCGGTTTTCCAGTGAATCATACAGTACCGCCGCCACGATGTTCGGTTCGGCATGGAGTGCGGCCAAAATCTCGTTGGCTGCAGCAACGTCATCAAAAGCCAGGGCTGCCGTACTATTGGCTGCAGTTATTTCTCCTAAAGAGTTTAATTTGGTGAGGGTTGTTTGACGAAAAGTGTATAACTCGTAGGCAAAGAACGCAATGCAGGTCACCAACAACACAGCTCCACTTGTCAATAGATTCACCAGCATGAGCTTCCGTTTTATCGGTGTATCCCTAAACAACATGGATCAATGATTTGAGAGTGTGACAATCTCGGCGAGCCTCAGCAGTTTCGAGCTGATTTTCAGCTCTGCTGAATTTGAGGCGTCCGGATTGATTTGAAACTGTATTTTGTTGGCAACAGAAATAAATTTAATCATACCACCCTTTTCCAAGAATTCGTGATGGTCGCTAACGGTCAGAACACTCTGTCCTTTAATTCTGTCAAGGGTATTTTCAATTTTGGCAGCATCTGGCAGATTGATAAACAATATGTGGCAACCTTGGATCTCTTCCGTCTGGCTGAACCTCCGGATGCTCAACGGATGTCCATTTATCTCTTCGCCCTGAACTACTTCGTCAAGGTAACCGCCAAAAGGGTCTTCTCCCACTACCCCTATAACTAAAGGAGCATTATCTGCGGGCAGGACTGTTTCAGGCCATTCCACAAACTGCGTAAAATTATAGAGGTAAACGGCTTTTATCTGGTAATTCAGGTGAGGCTGTCTTTGGGCGTACAAAGGAACTGCTAAATTATTTGTAAATAACAGGACCAAAATAAGTTGATTTGCTAGGACTTTCAAAATCGACATGTCACCTTAGCATATAGACTCCTAGGAATCTGGTTTAAGATCTCAATATGTTTTTTCCTCCCTAAGTTTTGGCCAACAACAGAGAGTTCTACCGATTCCTCCAATATCCAGGCGATCCTAGCATCAAAACCAACGTACTCTTGAATGAGCGGCTGGGGTAGTTCACCAAAATACCGCATACTGAGGTCAAGCTGTAAATTCCCCCACAGATTCATGTTGGAGGTCAGCAGGCCCTGGTGCTTCGCATCATTTCCCAATGCCAAAACGTCATAGACGCTTTCAGGTTTGTTTTGCAGGTCTTTGTCAAAATACGTATAACCTCCTTTCATCCGCCAGTCTTGGGACAATTGCCAAGTGCCTGAAGCCTCCAGTCCCCAAGATTGGCCTTCGACACCATTTTGAATTTGATAGGTCAAAGTGCCGGGAAGCGGATCTACGCTATAAAGGTCATCATAACTGTTGAAAAAGGTGGCTAAGGCCAAAGTTATGTTGTCATCGGGCTGGATCCTGTAGCCCAATTCATAAGCCATCACCTTTTCGGATACAAAATTGGGGCCCCCCTGGACACTGGGAGCATTGGAAGGTACAGGATAAGTTGGCAGATAATAATCAACATCAATACGGCTAGGAGTTCGGACGGCCCTTGAGATGGCTGTCCATATCGTCTGTGTGCTTTCGGGGCTCCATGTCAACCGAGAGCTGGGCTGTATTTCTATCCCGGTGAAATCGTTATGCTGAATTTTAGTTCCTAGGGTGACTACCATTTCAGGGTGTACCATTATTTCATCCTGAACAAAGATACTCAAAAGGTTCATATGCCTCTTGTTGGGCAAAATGCCGATAAATTCAGTACTATTGAAGGTATGGTCATCCAGCGAACGGTAGCCCCCACCCCAAAGAATGCGGTGTGATTTCCCTAAAGCAAAATTATGCTGAATTTCAAGGTCATAGGTAAACAGTTCGTTATCTATGGTGCTCGGGATGTCCCTTCGCCAGGTTCTATCAAAATAAGCTTGTATCATTAAACCTGAATTTTGGGAGAGGGCATGGGTCCATCTACCTAAGATGTTCTGCCCATCCCAGAAAGAAGGGTTTTGAGGGGTTTCTTGTTTTCCGCGGTAAGAATTTCCCTGTAAAGTAATGTCGTTCTTTGGTGATGGGGTCCAATCCATCCTAAATCCCCCGTTGGAGATCCGCCATTTATCTGATGCTTCCATACCATCTGGAAGAAAGGTATGGTCCCTGGTATTGTGTTGAGCATAAATCCGGTAAGAAAGATTGGGGCTGATTTTACCACCATATCGCAATGTGCCGGAATTTCTTAAATAGGAACCGACGGACAAAGAGGCTAACAAACCTTGGGTTTCCTTTGAGTTTTTGGTGATAATATTTATAACGCCATTCACCGCATTGGCTCCCCAAAGCGTTCCCCCCGGGCCACTGACTACTTCTATTTGCTCAATGTCTTCCAAGATAACCTGTTGGGCGTCCCAGAAGACGCCGGCAAATAGGGGAGAGTAAACCGTCCGTCCATCGATCATGACCAGAAGCTTGTTGGAAAAGGCAGCGTTAAAACCACGCGAGCTGATAATATGGGCGGATGAATTGAGTTGGGTTACCTGTAAATTGGTCACAAGGCGCAGCAATTCGGGAAGGTTAGTGGCAGCGGATCGACGGATATCCTCTTCTGTGATTACTTGTATGGCAGAGGCTACGTCGGTCAATTTTTCCGGTCTCCGGGATACCGTGGTGACTTCCAATCCCATCAATTCCTCTAAACTCATTTTTTTCAATTCTTCGGTTGATAACCTGTCCGTCTTAGTTTGGGCAACCGCCGCTGTGTTAAAAAAGAAGGTGGGAAAAAAGGCGGCAATCATTAAAGCAACGACTAAAGATTGGGAGCGGTTTGAGCTCGATAACCGGAACAACCAATAAAAATCGGGGACTTTTAATAACATGGCAAAATAAATATTAGACAAAAATTGAAACAATGGTTTAATAGTTAACCCAAATATACTCTTTTTGTATTATTACAATGAAAAATAAAACTAAAAAAGTAAGGGCCAAAGACAGTATACTCCGCTATTTGGAAGAACAGCAGTACTACCGGCCACGTTTCGGTTATTTTAAAAACATTGTATGATCGGCGGCTTTAAGACACCAATTCTCCTACAACTTGCTGATGTATAACTTTGTCCAGCCTTCTCTTCGTCCTTTTTCTTACCAATATCACCCCAAAAGCAATCAAGATGCCCGATCCGGCCATAGCTGCGCCCACCCAATCTGCGGAGGTAAAGCCGTAACCCAGAGCAATCGGGATGCTGGCCAAATAAGCGCCTGAAGCATTTCCCAGATTAAAAGCACTCTGGTTGAGAGAGGATCCCAACATTTCAGAGCCCTTTGTGGAATTGATCATAGTCATCTGTAGCGGTGTAGAGATGCAAAATGCTACCAATCCAATCACGAAGGTCATCACCAAGACAGCGACTTTGTTGTCGGCGACGAAAGTAAGCGTCACCAAAACAACCACCATCATAACCAGCACCACAATAACGGCCTTTATTGGAACAAATTTCTCTGCCAGCTTGGCGCCGATGATATTCCCAAATACCATTCCTACACCAGCCAAGGTCATCGCTATACTGATCATGCTCCCGGGGTGCCCTGCCACATCTGTTATCAGCGGGGCGATATAGCTGTACCAGGCAAAAAATCCTCCCGTGCCAACCGTTGTGAGCAGAATAACCATCCATGGCTCTATTTTTTTCAGTACCTTCAAATCTTTCTTAAAACCCTGTTGGGAAGATTTGGGCAGTACGGGCATCCACCAATAAATACTTGCCATAGCCAACAACCCAACAAATCCAACCATCATAAAAGATACATTCCAGTTGAACTCATGGCCCAAGTAGGTGCCAATAGGTACGCCTACCACATTGGCAATCGTAAGCCCTGTAAACATAGTGGCGATAGCTTTGGCTTCTTTTCCCGGCTTCGCCAACTTGCTTGCCACTACGGCGCCAATGCCGAAAAATGCGCCGTGGGGAAGGCCTGCCAGAAATCTCGAAACCAAAAGTGTTCCATAGCTGTCTGCAAAGGCTGACAGAGTATTAAATACCGTAAACACGACCATCAACATTAAAAGGACTTTCTGAGCCGGCATTTTGCCCCCAATGCTGGTCAGGAGGGGCGCACCCACCACAACGCCGATGGCGTAGGCAGAGATAAAGTGGCTGGCTTGGGGTATGGTAATATCCAGATCATTGGCTACTTCAGGAAGAATACCCATAATCACAAATTCAGTCAAACCAATGCCGAATCCTCCGGTGGCCAATGCAAGTAATGCTTTGTTCATAAAAGATGATGCTAATGTAAAAGCGGCTATACCGTTCGGGAGGGTTTATCATTAAAAGTAGAAGTAGCTGCTGTTGGCCGCTATTTTCTCGGTAAATTTATTTCAAGGCAAACAAATTTCCTTTACTTTAGTTCATGGATGAAAGTATCGAGATGATATTTTTTTCCAGCACTCGACGATTTGATGGGATAAGGCGCTTGAATTAGAGGCAAGTCCTTGTTTTTCAAGTGGCTGCCACGATGGATTAGGGGCGAAATGATTATCTTTAATTATGAAAAAGGAGGTGATTTGTCGGGTAGAAACCGGTTTTCACAAGTGAAGAGTCATACACAATACCTTAGCGAGTTTTTTTACCATACCGCCACAAATTCTTAAGACCTACCGGATGAACACAAAGACCATCATCTTATCTTCCTTTATCCTCCTCAAGTTTTTCCTACAATATATACTGATCAGCCCGGAATACGATTTGCAACGGGATGAATACCTGCATCTGGATCAGGCAAATCACCTGGCCTGGGGCTATTTGTCTGTCCCGCCGGTTACTTCATGGATCTCTTTTGTGATAAAGTTGTTGGGCAATGGGGTTTTTTGGGTAAAATTTTTTCCGGCTCTTTTTGGGGCTTTGACCCTAGTCGTCGTGTGGAAAGCTATTGAAGAGCTAAAGGGAAGTCTATACGCCCTTATTTTAGGGGCAAGTTGCATCGTGTTTTCAGTGCTCTTAAGGTTGAACACACTCTATCAGCCCAACTCCTTGGATGTCCTATGCTGGACAGGTTTTTATTTCGTGGTGATCAAGTACGTCAAGTCCGGGGA
>DATGMS010000456.1:0-3998 GCA_035307285.1 Cyclobacteriaceae bacterium | reverse complement strand
GCTTTGGCTTTTAGAAATAGGGATAAAACAACAGTGATGTCCCGAAACGGCAAATCCTTCGACCAAAAATTTTATCCCATTTTTGAAGCCTTGGAAGCTTGGGACATCAACGCGGTAGTGGACGGAGAAATCGTGGCGGTCAACGACAAAGGAATCGCCAACTTCAACTCCCTGCAAAACTGGCGAAGCGAAGCAGACGGCGAGCTGTTGTACTATGTTTTCGACATATTGTGGCTCGATGGGAAAAACCTGATGCATCTGCCTCTTAAGGAAAGAAAAGCCATCTTACTGTCCATTGTACCAGAAGAGGGGCTGATACGAATTGGATTTAGTGTCAATGCCAAAGGCACGGATTTTTTTGATGCAGCCCGAAAAATGAATTTAGAAGGGATAATCGCCAAAAGATCTGATAGCACCTATGTTCCAGACAGCCGTTCCAAAGATTGGTTAAAAATAAAAGTACAGCAAAGACAGGAAGTAGTCATCGGTGGCTATACGAAGAATGAGGGCACATCAAAGGTATTCAGTTCTTTATTGCTGGGAGTGTATGAACAAGACAAGCTCCAATACGTCGGAAAAGTGGGAACGGGCTTTAAAGATAAGCAGCAGAAAGAGTTGCTGGAACTCTTCAAACCCTTGGTGATGAAAAAAAGCCCCTTCGATATTTTACCCGATTATAACAAGCCCTCCCGCTTTCGTCCCAATCCACCAAACGCAAGCGTAACCTGGCTTAAGCCTGAGCTGGTAGCAGAAGTTAATTTTACCGAAATTACCCAGGATGGGGTGTTCCGTCACCCTTCCTTTGCCGCTATGCGGGAAGACAAGAACGCTAAAGAGGTGATACGAGAAGCACCCGCTCCTACAGAAGAGATAGTCGATGCGACCAAGCCTGATAAAGAAACCAATATTATAAAAGCCCCTGCAAAATCATCCAGAAAGACCTTGCTTAACCCGACGGATAAAAGCCAGGTACGGAAGGTTAATGGCCACGAGTTGAAATTCACCAACCTCCACAAGATCTATTGGCCGGACGAAAAGATATCTAAAAGGGAGCTGATCAATTATTATTACCAAATGGCACCTTTTATCCTACCTTATCTTAAAGATCGCCCTCAATCGCTTAACAGATTTCCCAATGGGATCAAAGGGAAAAGTTTTTACCAGAAAGATGTCACCGGAAAGGTGCCGGATTGGATGGATACGTATCTCTACCACAGCGAGGGGGATAAAACGGACAAGCATTTCTTAATCACTAACAATGAAGCCACGTTGCTCTATGTAGCCAATCTCGGTGCCATTGAAATGAACCCTTGGAGCAGCACGGTCAAAAATCCCGACAATCCTTCTTTCTGTATTATTGATATTGATCCGGATGAAAACAGCTTTGAGGAAGTGATCGAGGCCGCACTGACGACTAAAAAGGTGCTCGATAAAATGAACGTCGCCTCCTATTGTAAAACCAGCGGTTCTACGGGGCTGCATATTTATATTCCTTTAGGGGAAAAGTACACCTATGAGCAATCCAAGGAATTCGCTCGGATCATCGTGACGCTGGTGCATCAAGAACTGCCGGAATTCACCACTTTGGAAAGGAAACTTGCTGACCGAAAGGGCAAAATGTACCTGGACTTCCTACAAAATAGACCCCAAGCCACCATTGCCTCGGTCTACTCACTTCGGCCCAAACCCGGAGCCACGGTATCTATGCCTTTGGAGTGGGATGAGGTCAAGCCGGGATTGAAGATGTCGGATTTCACCATTAACAACGCTGTAGAACGGGTATTGGAGAAGGGAGACCTCTTCAAGCCTGTGCTGGGAAAGGGAATCAATATGGAAAAGGCCATGGCAACGTTTGAAGATAAAGAAGGCTAGTGGCATAGTTGTTGGATGTTTATGATCAGAATTGAAGTTTAACCATTAAAAATTTAACAATCATGGAATATTCAAATCATAGCCGGTTTATCAAGGCTTCGTCATTTAAAAATACCACGGTGCAAAATGCAGTTGGGGATAAGATAGGATCGATCGAGGATCTAATGGTTGATTCACATAACGGAAGAGCTGTTTATGCAGTGCTTTCGGTTGACACGGGCTTCCTCAACATGGGGAGTAAATATTTCGCCATTCCTTGGGAAGCATTTGCCTTTGATACTGCTCAGAAGGATGTTTTTATCCTCAATGTAGACAAAGACAGGTTAAAAGATGCCCCCGGTTTTGAAAAAGATGAATGGCCTGACCATCCACAGCACGAGTTTTTGGCCGAAGTGCATTCCTACTATGGTTTTGAGCGGGCCACGGAACCAACGCCTCCTTTAGGAACTGGAACCCGAACCACGGATACTATTACACAACGTCACGATCGGGATCCCAACCCCAAACAGAGCAACTTTATTTAAGAGATAAGTTTAACGAGGGAAGCAAAAGGCTCGGGAAATTTTTCCGAGCCTTTTTATTTTTATGACGGACGTAGATCCTGATGACGTTGCTATGTCACTCTACTTAGCCATGCACGATACGCCCTTTGAATGTAATGCTCTCCATCTGGCCATAGCGTCTCTCCTTTGGTAATCCAAGCTAGGCCGAAAGCCTCGACAGCGACGGCTTCCAAAATAAATACGACAGGTACGCCCTTAAGCCATTCCGGATTGAGTACAAAATACGCTACAATTAACAGGAGAGACCCAACCATTAACCAGCCGCTGATTCTATATATTCTGTTTCGTTTGTATTTTTGGGAATTGACCGGAATGACGGGATGCCTCGATCTGGGGAAATACACCAAAGCTATCAGTGCCAATGAAGTAAGGAATAACGCCGCAAAAATAAGGTGCAACTGCACTCCGAAAAAATAGGGGATCGTCTCATTTGTTACATGAATACTGGCGGCACTTACACTGGACGCCGACGTTGGGCTGAAGGCCACGCCTATTGCACTGACAGCTGCTATTGACGTCAGTATCCGTTCGCTCCGCGTATAGCCCTTATAAGTGAGCAAAAAAACTCCCAATACACACAAGACAACAACCACCACATCCCCATTATTGGTATAGTAATAATCGCTGATGGAGGGTGCTATCCTGTACTCATCTTCGCCTATGACCGTCGTACCTATGAGAACAAAAGGGAGCAAAATACCCGAGAAACCAATCAAATTTCTCAAAGTCAAATAAGAAAACACCAATAGGTTGTGGTTTTCTTTTACCCTATCAAGCTCGTCCTCTTCCATAAAATCAATATACAACTTTTTCGACAAAATCGAATTTGAAGATGTATAAAGACCCAACCTTCGAAAGAGGTAGAGAGGCCGATTTAAATCACTCCAGTTCTATTTTGTGCACAAGAAAGTCCGTGAGTTTATTCCATTGGAATTCTTGTACTCCTGCCCAACCTCCTTCGGCAATTAGGGTATTCAAAAGTTTTCGGTTACCGGCATCCTCTGCGTTATTGATGCCCTCGTTTCTTCCGATTTCGAAAGCGGAAATCCTATTGTCCGCCAATTGCACCTTGAAGGTACTGGTCGCTTCAGGTATAAAAAAATGTTGGATTTCATCCTGATCCTCACGCCTTTTGGTGGGGTTGATGCTAGGGCTAACCGTAAATTCTGCCGTTTCCTCTGTTTCTTTAATATCCACCACAGTCACCCAGTTTTCAGGAACCGGTCCGGGGAGAACAATTCTCACATAATCGCCAACTTCTGGTCTTATGGCAGGTTTTTTTTCTCCGTTAGCATCATGCAGCTCAAATGTCGACGTGATCCCAGGCATGTCAGACCATTGGTTCACGTGAAAAAGTTTTTGGATTGACCGTTTGAATTCCGTTGATGCCTGTTCTTTAGTAGGAAACTCGTTGTCACTGGAGTACAGCTTGTCTTTGGTTGCATCGCCCAAAATCACCTCCTTTTCCTCCTGCATTTTCTTAATTATCTTTTTGAATACCATGTAGTTAGCTGTTTTACCTCGGAGGCATGAGAAATTTATTGTGATAATGTGACATCATTT
>DATGMS010000455.1:0-5452 GCA_035307285.1 Cyclobacteriaceae bacterium | reverse complement strand
TGTAGACTTCTCGAACTCATGTTAAAGTTAGCCGCCACTGACTCTAACGACTGCATGCTTAGGTACGAGTTAGCCATCAAATAATGGTAGATTTTATTTTGGAATGCGCCTTTTACCGGTGAAGACTTCAAAAGGACGTTTATTTGTTGAAGCAGTGTTTTTTGTAGGCTGTAATTGGAGGTAATGATCGGGAGGGAGAGGAGCTGGTTGGACATTCCTATAGACATGTGGTCGCTTTTCGTTAATACTTGACACCGGAATATCCTCTTATACTCACGAGGGTCTTCTATATGATGACAAGTATTTACCATTTCCGGTTTTAATTCTTGCAATATCAATCCATTCACTTCGTGAAGCACAAAAGCCATCAGGTAATCCGACATATGCCGGAAGGTATGAGGAAAAGTCCTGGCTAATTCCTTATCAGCAATAAAGTGGATATACAAATTCGACTCTAGCTTCTCTAGCTGGATCTGGAACATGTCCGTGATCAGATGCACCATGCCACCGGCATGGGAAAGGGCTTCTCCTGCTGTGTTGCTGGTGGCGATAACCTGCCCAATTAAGCCCAAGGCCGCCAATTGCATGGATTCTCCAAAATGTAATCCAAAGAAAGGATCCCGTGCAAGCTGAGCTGCATTTTTCCATAAACTGTCGATCTGTTCAGCAGTAAGGGTACAGTTTTGATTTTGCAGCTCAACAAAATTCACTGAGGAAGCATCACATAATCTTTGAGGGAATACGTCTCTTTGCGCAACGTATCCCAGAAGAGCATTATAGAATTGATTTTGAGGGGTCTTCATAGGCGGATCTTTTAATTCAAAGAAAATAACAATTGCCCTAGCCGCCTATGTTGGCGCAAAAGGACAATGAGATGGCGGAAGATGATAATAGCCGTTTTCATAGCCGCACTACCTTTGTCATATCAACAAAATTTAAAAATTATGATTACACTTAAAAATGTTTTAAAAGTTAATGGAATAAGTTCTGGTGCCACAGGTATTGCCTTAGTGGTATTTTCGGGATTTTTCGCCTCTCTGTTCGAAGTGACGCAAAGGATTCCATTTGTCTCGGTCGGTTTGTTTTTGTTAGTGTTTGCCGGTTTTGTGATAATTGCTGCATTTCAAAAGAACATTCTACCACAATGGGTGAAGGCAATAATTGCCTTGGATGTCCTTTGGGTCTTAGGAAGTTTTGTGGCTGCTGTATGGCTAAATGCCACCATCTCGATGATCGGCGTTATACTCATTCTGTTAGTAGCTGTCTGGGTGGGAGCAATGGCTATTCTTCAATACAAAGGAGCCACAACGGGCAGAAAATGGAATAATGCCCTATAACTACGATTTCTGCCCATTAAACCCCCAAAAAATGTACACAAGTAAAAACGCCAAAGACATTGCTCAGCAGTTTTGCCAGGCCTTAGGAGATAGAGATCTGACACTTATCATGTCCCTTCTTGCTGAGGACCTTGATTGGTATATACCGGGCAATCAAGATATTGCAACTTGGACTGGGAGACGCAGCCATAGAAATGAAATTCGGGCAGTCCTTCAGGATTTATGGAATAACACGGAGCCTTTGAGTGTCCGGATTGACCATGTTTTAGCTGAAAAGGATTTTGCGGTCATTACCGGTGAATTTTCGACACGCATGTTATCTAACATGAAGATTGTTGAATCCATCTTCTCCATTCATATCACGGTGAAAAATGACCTGATTGTGAGATACAGACTACAAGAAGATAGTTTTGCGGTGGTTGCTGCGCTGCAATAATTGCTTCAGTAGAATCGAAGTGGGTAGTGCAGTCTAATATGATGTAAAAAGGGAGGTAGGTATCTTCCGCATTTATAACAAAAATCTATTCATCCTATAACTCAATCAACTATGCCATATTACGAAGCAAACGATCAAACCCAGCTCTTTTATACGGACTGGGGCACAGGCAAGCCTATTGTATTTGCTCATGCTTGGGCCATGAGTTCGGCCATGTGGGAACACTATATGCTATACTTTCAGGCTCAGGGAATGCGTTGCATTGCCTACGATAGACGTGGACACGGCCGATCCGATAAGCCGGGCAATGGCTTTAATTACGACCAGCATGCAGACGATTTAGCCAGTTTAATTGAAAAACTTGACTTAAAAGAAATCACGCTGGTAGGGCACTCCATGGGTGGAGGAGAAATAATCCGTTATCTGACCCGTCATGGATCAGATCGGGTATCCCGCCTTGCGCTTATTGCTCCTACTTTGCCTTTTTTGACTAAGTCAGCGGATAATCCGGAGGGGATAGAGACCAGCCTTTTGGATAGTGTACGTGATGCCATGCAAAGGGACTTTCCTAATTGGTTAAATGAGGGAGCAGATGGTTTCTATCGCCCCAACACGTTGGGTGTTTCTTCCGGCATTATTCAGTGGACTTTAGATATGATGTTGCAAACCTCTTTAAAAGCAGTCATTGAAGATAATTTAGAGGTGACCCAAACTGATTTTCGGCCTGAACTGAAAAACATTGAGGTACCCACTTTGCTTATTCATGGAGATGAGGATCAATCCGTTCCGGTGATCTTTGGGCGAAAGACCGCACAATTGATCCCACAGTGTCAGTACAAGGAATATAAGGGAGCGCCTCACGGTCTGTTTTACACCCATATGGATAACCTTAAAAAAGACCTGTTTTCTTACATTTCAGGCTGACTGTAGAAGATTATTCCACGAGAGATGCTTTGGAGAATTGGAATGAGTAACATTGCAATTCTCCATTTTAGCTGTTTGAAAATATTTTAGTAACCTATTCAGTCAACCCACTCTTTCTGCTCAAAATGGGAGAAATTTGGGGCGGTGGTATTCCACGGCACTGGGCTACTACGTTTGAAGAAAGAGTTTATAACCAATTCCTGAAAAATTGTAGAATACCCTATATTCAAATTTGTCCGTAAAGATTTTCATCGAGAAATTCATTTCTGAATTTTCCTTCAGGGTCATATTGGGCCGCCAGCTGCTTGAAGTCATTCAGTCTCTCATACTTAGACTGCAACAATTGGGGGGACATGGTCGAAAGCTTGGCCCAATGGGGTATGGGATCGAAGGGGGCGAGTTGTTCTTCCACCAGCGGAATCAGTTTCATTACTGTGTCAACATCTTGTTTCCAGGTGGTATGCAAGGCTACAGAGTCTTTTTGATAACAGGGACTCATCCAGAAGTTATCTGCTTGAATGGTTCGGATTTCGGAAATAAATAAATGTGGACTTATTTTTTCGTGCAATTTTTCCATGGCCACGATGGCATCGTAGGCATGTTCTATTCTGACAAAATATTCACTCTGTAGCTCCTCACCGGCCGAGGGTTTAAAGCCCATTTTAAAATGCGGCATTCTTTCGTACCAAGGGCCGGGTATACCTCTTTGTTCTGTCACATGTTCTGCCGACTCACCTACAACGGGATGCACATTTTCTGTAGCGAGCTTAGCCCCGAATAATTCCAGCTCTGCAGCCGTTACCTCTTTGCCGACCTGGCTTTTTATCCAGACTTCGTTGATGTTTTTATCTCTCCAATCCGTAAACAGACTTACACTGTAACCTCTAGACTGTAACTCAAGAAAATTGTTTTCCAGCTCGTTAATAGGTAGGTTGAGATACACTACCTGTGTCATGTCAAAGGTGGGTAGGAGGTCAAGGGTAACTTTAGTGACGATCCCCAAGGCACCCAAGCCCACTACGGCACCCGGAAAAATTTCAGGGTTTTTACTTCTGGATAAAGTAGCCAACTGCCCTGAAGCATCCACAAATTCAATGGCCGATACTGAGGTGGACAAGTTGCTGTTTTTTAGACCGGATCCATGGGTAGCGGTGGAACATGCACCAATGACGGTAATGTGGGGAAGGGAAGCAAGATTAGGTAACGCATAACCGTTTTCGTGGAGGTAGGGGGCAAATTCGCCATATCTTGCTCCTGCTTCCACCGTAACGGTATGGGCTGTTTTGTCCAAGGCTACCACTTTGTTCATTTTCTCTAGCGACACCAATTGGTGTAGGCTGTCAGCAATGCTGTTAAAAGAATGCCTCGATCCTAAGGCTTTGATCTTATCGTGTTTTTTCACCAGGTCTTGGACTTCCGCTACCGTAGAGGGATAGTGGACATTTTGGGTGCTGAAGGTAAGGTTGCCCGCCCAGTTTTTGAGCGGTGGATCGCCTTGTTTGGGGGCGCAGGCTACCATGGCCTGTTGGGAAAGCATCACGCCTCCGGCAAGCAGGGGCAAGCGTTTTAAAAAGGATCTTTTGTTCATTATCATGGGTTTTTCTATAATCTACTGTTACAAATAATCAAATTAGAGAAGTTATATAAAACTTCCTATTGATTTTTAAATTACTGGCGAATGTCTGCCTGAACGCCAATTCACCGATAAAAATTAATCCTCAGATGTTTATACTATTAATTTCCGTCAATTTTGTTTCATTATTACTTGAGGCTTATGTGACAGACCAATATCTCCGTGAGTTAGCGATTGAGTCCTCGTCCGTGGACATAACCCGGGGCATTTTAGGCTTGTTTATTTGGATTCCCTATTTTCTGAAATCGGAGAGGGTGAAGTCTACTTTTACAAAAACCTATCCTATCGGTAAACCAGCCTTGGTTGTTGAGGATAAAATTAATTTCGATATGTAGTTGGTCGGGTGCTTACTTTACAACCGATATAATAATTAGATCAAGGGAGCAGTGTTAAAATTTTCTGGTTACATAATCCTCAAATGGATTCTGTTTTGGGGGTATCAAATATTTGAAAGTGGGGAAAGGTCAAATTGGGATTGGGGCAAGGTCAATAGTATGGAAAGTTTGGTTTACACATTTGTGATGCTTTTATTACTCCCATTTTTGGAAATCATTATTCTGAGTAGACCATTTTACCTAGCACTCAAGAAAAAGGGATGGGTGATGATTTTAGTTCTCTTTTTAGCTTTTGCCTTGGAATTTGCAGTCGGATGGTTTGCTACCAACCAGACGTTGATTTTCGGATGGCGGTAAAACTTTCTCTCAGCATAGGGTTGTTTTTCCTTTTGTATAAAAACCAACTGAAACTTTGAAATCAAAGATAGGTATATTGCATTGCGTTAGAAGTTGTATCTCGCACTCATAATCAGTATCCTTGTCTCCCTTTTGGCATAGAATCTCTGTGAAAAACTGTTGGTGAGGCTGTTTCCTTCAAATCTTCCGGTGTCGAAAATATCTCTCAGGCTGACTGAAATATTTGCCTTTTGATCCCACAAACTTTTCTGGACGCTGGCATCCAAAGAATATTGAGAAAGGTCTCTTCCCTGGGCCTCGATTTCTGCAGATTCATAATTGCCAACCAATTGGAAGGTGAAACCCAATGGAAGCGTAAAATCGCTGGTGATTTTGGTATTCCAGGCAAAACCGCTGTTGACAAATTCTTCTCCTATATTGGACCCGTCCA
>DATGMS010000454.1:0-2462 GCA_035307285.1 Cyclobacteriaceae bacterium | reverse complement strand
CCAACCTTGGTAAGCCCGGATGATGGCATAAAGCAGGCTGGCCAACACCAACCAACGAACCAAAGAATGGGAAGCCAATAAAATCGGATACATGCTATGCAGTATTTGCGTAAAATGGTCTGTCGTGGCGATTCTGCTTTTCCTTTAGCTCCTTCATCCACGGGATTTTAGCTTGGGTTAAGGCTAAAGTAACGCTTTTTTAGACATTGTCCAGCTGGCTCCGGAAGTTTTTGCGAAGAATGACTGTCCAAGGTAGTGGAAAAGATTTGAGGTCTTTTCTCCCGCTTCTCAAGAGGAAAATATAGGCATGATTTCTCTCCTAATAATGCGCCTTTGGGCAGGGTATGCAGGCGGCCGCGCTGAAGCCCGCGGATTTCTTTGGCAATGAGGATATACTTTACCTGATGGAGGATATGGCCACGGGCGAAATAAGACTGAGCATTCTTTGGGAATGGGTGCACAAGGGAGCTGTTCTTACGGAAGATGATCCGGAGACAGGGGTGAAATCGGGGGATGTTTTTTCTCTCACCTTATTCGAAAGGCTGCTTGATGAGGAATATGAAAAGCTCATAAAGGCGGGGGACAAAGATGTGCACGAATCCTCTAAAACGACCACCCTGCCAATTTCTCGGGAAATAGTGGTCTGGTACGTTTTCAGTAAGGTAAAGATGCCCTGGTTTATTGACCTGCTCAATATCAACCTTAACAACTATGATCTGGAAGAGGCAAGACGAAGGATTCAAATGTATAGGAATGCCTTTGAAAAAGAAGGTAGCCGCATTACAAAAAATCTGGATTTTACGGCGATACATGATTCGTAGTGGGTCAATATTTATATGTTTTTATTTCACACAAAGATCCGTAAGGCAACAATCGCTAAGGTGTAAATATTTTAAGGAGTCTTGGGTATTTGCATAGCGCGAAACAATCCAACCATGGGGACATGTAATTGTCAGTAACTTATAGTGATGGCAACATTCAACATTTAAAGAGAAAATAAACGCATCACTTTCGGGCAATGGGTTCAGCTACCGTCATCAGGAAGAGTATTTTCCGATGGCTAAAACCAACGGCAATTGAAAATGATCCTCCAAGGCTGTCATCGTTGTGGATAGTAGACTATGGACATTAAATAAAACCAATTATTCCAAGAACTATAAACGTATCTATATGTCTTTATCCCTCTTATCATCGCCTTTCATCATGTTGATGAGGGTCAAAATCTCCTTGCAAACCCCGGTTATTTTTTCATCTTTTTTCCCAAAAATGCTCATAGTCCGGGAATTAAGGTCGAAGAGAACGTTCCAGTAAAGAAGGTAGTAATTAAGGTGAAAAATTAACGGTATGGCTCGTCCACTATCGCTTTATAAATGGAAAGCAAGAGGAAAGTTTTATTATAGCTGCGGTTAGTTTGGCAGACTTTCTAATATCTGGGAACACCCAAGATTTTAAAATTGTGGAATTCGAATGCACAAGAATTGTAAGCCCAAGAAAATATTGGGACTGCAACAGACCGTAGGATGAAAAAAAGGCCAGTATAAAACAAATCTCCATTCTATCTAAAATGCCCCCACTCCCCCCACAACAGGCAACCTAAGCACAGTTCCATCCAAATCCACCGTCAGTTCCGTTCCCGGATGGGGCCAGAGAGTGAATTCCCGGTCGCTGGAGAAGATCATCAGGCCGATCTGTTGCCCTTTGGGGATCACTTGGTCATCGGGTTCCAAATCAAAGGTAACTGTATAAAATTCATCTGGAACCAAAGGTTCGCTCTCGGTAATGGAACGGTGATTTTGGGGATCAGCCCATCCCCGGGTGATGATATTGTCGGTGATTTTTGAGTTTCGGCCTTCAGTCCACGGCAAAGACACCAGCCATACCGACAGGTTGGCGGCCGGCTTGCTGCTGGAAAGCTTGACGGTGACACTTGCTGTGCCGGAAATATGGGTGTCTTCGAGCAAAGGAGGGGTAAGGTACATGAGCCTATGCTCGGTGATCTCGGCTTGTGCCAGGGAGGAGCCGGAAAATGAATAATTGTCTACCAAAGTTTCCGTACCCTGATAACTTGGTTTTTTTAGAGACAGGATGCCCCGTTCTGGCGCGCCTTTTTCCAGATAGAAGGTAACAGGGGTGGCCTCCGGGTTGGGGTAATCCGCATAGGGAGTCGGATTCTCGGGCTTGTCTTGCTCACGTACGATCCATGCTTTGGGATCTTCTTCAACGCCGTTTTCTATTCCGTGTAGGTATCGGGTAAACCAACGGTTCATCATCTCGATGGGAGGTGGGCCCCCGTGGCCACCTTGGTGGTAATAAACCTGTACAGAAAGGCCCTTTTTCTTGGCCGCTTCGTAAATCCGGTAGCTGTGCAGCGGCATCACGTTCCAGTCGTTAAAACCATGGGACATCAACAGAGCGGCTTTCATATCGGCCATATCATTCAAGTAGTCCCGCCCTGCCCAGAA
>DATGMS010000453.1:0-4208 GCA_035307285.1 Cyclobacteriaceae bacterium | reverse complement strand
AGATATTTTTTGCTAGTTTCCCGTATTGGATTGGCTGAATCATTGCTTTTTAAGCGATCCCTCGTAGCTTTATGTTTTGGTGAATTGGATCACCCATCGCTTTTTTGAAAAATATAAAACAACAAACCCTATGAAATTGTACAGGACCACACGTGGTGTTTTAATTGAAAATGATGCATCTTATTACTTGTTGCCAGATGCCCCTTGGGATTCTTTTGTCAATGACGATCAGCTTTATGAGAAGATGAAAAAGGTGATCACCCACACTACCCCCGAACAATCGGGACATGGTATTATTGCCAATGAGCTGCTTGCACCTATACAAAACCAGGAAATATGGGCCAGTGGAGTCACGTATTACCGTAGTAGAGTTGGAAGGCAAGAAGAATCCAAAGAAAGCGGCGGAGGGGATTTTTATGCCCGTGTCTATGAAGCAGAGCGACCGGAATTGTTCTTTAAGGCACCCGCACACCGCACGGTAGGGCCCGGTGGCAAGGTTCGTATCCGAAGAGATTCTGTTTGGGATGTGCCCGAACCTGAACTTACTTTAATGATTACCAAGTCTGGAAAGATCGTGGGGTACACTATTGGAAATGACATGAGCTCCAGGAGTATAGAGGGGGAGAATCCTTTGTACTTGCCACAGGCTAAAAGCTATGACGGTTGTGCATCGATTGGACCTTGTATTTATGTAACACAAGAACCCTTATCTTTAGATACCTTGATTCAGTTGGATATCATCCGGGATGGAGAAAAGATATTCGAAGGCTCGACTGAAATCAACCAAATTAAAAGAAAACTTCCGGATTTGGTCTCTTATTTATATAGGGAGTGTACGTTTCCCTATGGTAGTTTACTTATGACGGGAACTGGAATTGTGCCGGGGACGGATTTTACCCTGCAAAAGAATGATGAGATCAGAATCACCATAGAGCCCATTGGCACCTTGGTAAACTTTGTGGAATAGAGAATAATTACGGCTTTAAAACGAAATTTATTGATGATGGAATTAACTGGAAAAAATATAATAGGCAATGGGCTTTCAGCAAAGGGAAGCACCGTTTTCAATGCTTTTAATCCTTCTACAGGGCAACAAATGGAGCCTGCTTTTACCGAGGCGACTTTAGAAGAAATAGACCTAGCTGTACAACAGGCGAGTGGCGCATTTCAGGTGTATCGTAACAAGACGGGGAGCGAGAAAGCGGAGTTTCTTGAGGCTATAGCATCGGAAATATTAGGCTTGGGCGAGGCGTTGATCAAAAGATGTATGGAAGAAACAGGCTTGCCAGAGGCAAGGTTGATGGGGGAGAGAGGAAGAACAGTAAATCAATTGAAACTTTTTGCTGAGTTGCTGAGAGAAGGATCTTGGGTGGATGCGAGAATTGATACACCGGATCCCGAGCGAAAGCCTCTCCCTAAGCAGGATATTAGGAGTATGCTTAAAGCCATAGGACCTGTGGGGGTATTTGGGGCAAGTAACTTCCCCTTTGCTTTTTCGGTAGCCGGAGGGGATACCGCTTCAGCTTTGGCAGCGGGTTGCACAGTGGTCGTAAAGGGTCATCCGGCACACCCGGGAACTTCAGAGATGGTAGGACTTGCCATAAAGCGTGCAGTGGAAAAGTGCAACATGCCTGAAGGTACGTTTTCGATGGTGAATGGTACGTCGGTAGAGGTTGGAATGGGTATCGTTAAACACCCTTTAATCAAAGCCGTAGGTTTTACCGGTTCATTCCAAGGCGGGAAAGCTTTGTTTGATGCAGCTGCTAAAAGAAGCGAACCTATTCCGGTTTATGCCGAAATGGGAAGTTCTAATCCCGTATTTATTTTACCCCGTGCCTTGAAGCAGAGAAAGGAAGCCATTGCGCAAGGATTGTCGGCATCGGTTACTTTGGGAGTGGGTCAATTCTGTACCAATCCAGGGTTGGTATTTATCCAGACTTCGGAAGAATCAGAGTCTTTTAATAATTTGTTGGCAGGCAACATTGGCGCAAGCAGCGGAGGGGTCATGCTCACCTCCAGCATTTCCAAAAACTACAATTCGGGTATTCAAAAGGCGCTTAGCGTTCAGGGTGTCGAAGTGTTGGCCGAAGGGGAGGCGAATGACTCCTCTAGCCACGGCAAGGCCTATTTGATGAAGGCCACCGTCCAGTCTTTTCTGGAGGAACCAGCACTGCAGGAGGAGGTTTTTGGTCCCTCAACACTACTAGTTACTGGACAGGATAGAGATGAGCTTATCGAAGCTGCTCAAAATCTCCATGGTCATCTGACCGTTAGCATCCACGGTACTGAGGAGGATTTGGAGGAAAGCAAGGAGCTTATCCGTATTTTAGAGCAAAAGGCCGGCAGGTTGATCATCAATGATTATCCGACAGGAGTGGAGGTATGTCACGCTATGGTGCATGGAGGCCCCTATCCTTCTACCACTGACAGTCGATCTACTTCGGTGGGCACAGCAGCCATTAACCGTTTCGTGAGGCCGATATCGTATCAGGGTTTTTCATCTGGTTTACTTCCTGACGAACTAAAAGATGGCAACCCGCTCCGAATATGGAGGTTAGTGGATGGTAAGAGAACCAATGGATGATTATTTCAAACCTAATAATAGATTTTTAAAGTACAGGTATGTCAGAAGATAAAAAGAAATTTAGAAGCTACGAATGGTTTGGTAAATCAGATAAGATGGGCTTTGTGCACCGCTCTTGGCTTCGTAACCAAGGGTATCCCAATGATTATTTTACCGGGAGACCCGTAATCGGAATTTGTAATACATGGTCGGAGCTAACGCCCTGTAATGGACATCTTAGGGACATTGCAGAAGTTGTCAAAAGAGGGGTGGTGGAAGCCGGTGGATTCCCGCTTGAATTTCCGGTAACTTCATTAGGCGAGACTATCATGAAGCCTACAACCATGCTTTTTCGAAACCTTGCAGCAATGGATACCGAGGAATCTATCCGTGCCAACCCGCTGGATGGTATAGTCTTGTTGACGGGATGTGACAAGACGACTCCCTCCACTGTCATGGGTGCCTGCAGTGTGGATTTGCCGACAATAGTGGTGCCTGGAGGCCCGATGCTAAATGGTCGCTACAGAGGTGAATGTGTCGGTTCCGGCTCTTTTAATTGGATGATCAAGGAACAGCAGAAAGTAGCCAATGTTTCGGATGCCGAGATCCTTGAGATGGAAATAGGTGTCGCGCGTAGCCAAGGGCACTGTATGACTATGGGGACAGCTTCTACGATGGCCTGCATGGTAGAAGCACTCGGATTGACACTTCCCGGAGCTGCTGCTATTCCTGCGGTGGATTCCCGTAAAAAGGTTATCGCCCAGCTTTCTGGACGACGAATTGTCGAAATGGTCAAGGAGGACTTGAAGCTATCCAAAATCCTCACCCGTGAGGCTTTTGAAAATGCAATTGTAGTCAACGCGGCAGTAGGGGGATCAACGAATTTTATCATCCACTTATTAGCTATTGCGGGCAGAATCGGTGTCGATCTTAGCTTGGAGGATTTTGATGCTTTGGGGAGCAAGATTCCGTTATTGGTGAACCTAAAGCCTTCCGGAAAATATCTAATGGAAGATTTTTACTACGCTGGGGGGCTGCCCGTTGTGCTAAAAGAATTACAAAAATATTTACATAATGATGCCATTACTGCCAACGGAAAAGTCATTGGGGACAACACCATAGAAGTGTCGTGTTACAATACCGATGTCATTGCGCCCATCGAGAGTCCGTTTCAGAACGAGTCTGGTATTGCTGTCTTGAAAGGGAATCTTTGCGTAGACGGAGCGATTATCAAGCCTTCTGCTGCTACACCATCGTTGATGAAGCATCGCGGGCGAGCAGTGGTGTTTGAAACTATTGAAGATTATCATTTGCGGATAGACGATCCCGACTTAGATATAGATGAAACCTGTGTAATTGTTCTTAAAGGCGTTGGCCCCAAAGGATATCCTGGAATGCCTGAAGTAGGGAATGTAGATCTTCCAGAGAAATTGCTGAGGAAAGGGGTGAAGGACATGGTGCGCATTTCGGATGGAAGAATGAGCGGAACCGCAGCAGGCACGGTTATTCTGCATGTCTCCCCTGAATCTTCTGTGGGGGGAACCTTGGCTTTGGTACAGGATGGCGATATTATAGAATTGGATGTCGAAAGCCGACGGCTTCATCTGGATATCTCTGAGGAAGAATTGTTAAGCAGGAAGGCGTC
>DATGMS010000452.1:0-2682 GCA_035307285.1 Cyclobacteriaceae bacterium | reverse complement strand
TATAGGACAGTACAAATTTGGACAGGGCATTCCGGCGCCACTTATGAGCTATAAGCCAGAGGAGACTCTGGATATTATGGGCGATCAGCTTTATGTTTATAAAAATTATTTATCTCACTAACTAGAAATGTCAGAATCAATTTATGTATCCATTGGGGCTTCAAAAGAGGAAAAATATGTTTCTCTCTTGCCACAGATAGAAGCTTTGATTACTGGTGAAGAAGACCTTGTGGCCAATCTCGCCAATATCAGCGCTGCTCTAAAGGAGACTTTTAGTTTTTTTTGGGTAGGCTTCTATTTGGTGAAAGGCCAGGAATTAGTGTTAGGGCCATTCCAAGGGCCAATTGCCTGCACTAGAATTGGATTCGGAAAAGGAGTCTGTGGAACGGTATGGAAAGAGGCTAGCACCCGAATTGTGGAAGATGTAGAAGCTTTTCCCGGACATATCGCCTGCAATTCAGCCTCAAAATCCGAAATCGTCCTTCCCGCTTTTAAAGAAGGAAAAGTAGCTTTGGTTCTGGATGTGGACAGCGATGAGCTCAATGATTTTGATGAGGTGGATCAAAAGTATTTGGAGCAGTTGATGCGCCTTGTGGAGGGTAAACTTTAAAAAAGTAAGGCCGAAGCAGCCAATATCCTCGTTCCTATTTTATACCTAAACATCTTAAATAATGGAAATCTGTTTTGCGACCAACAACAAAAAGAAATTGGAAGAAGTAAAAGCGGCATTAACCGGAACGGATATCCATATCTTATCCCTAGAGGAAATAGGATGTAGGGAAGAGCTTCCGGAGACGGGAGATACTCTCGACGACAATGCCTTTCAGAAAGCAAGGTATGTGCATGAGAACTATGGCATAAGCTGCTTTGCGGATGATAGCGGGTTGGAAGTGGAGGCTTTGGACGGAGAGCCGGGAGTGTATTCGGGAAGGTATGCCGGCGAGCCCAGAAGTGACTCTAGAAATATCGAGCTGTTGTTGGATAAGCTAAATGGAAACGAACATCGAACAGCATGTTTCCGTACTGTCATTGCGCTGATTTTGGAAGGTAAGGAACATAGTTTTGATGGGGTTGCGGAGGGAAAGATTACCGAATTGCCCATCGGGTCAGGCGGCTTTGGCTATGATCCGGTATTTCGTCCCAAAGGACAGGAGAAAACCTTTGCTGAATTAGATCTGGAGGAAAAAAATGCCATCAGTCATCGCGGCATTGCGGTCCGAAAACTGGTTGGTTTCTTAAGAATGGCCAAGTCGTCGACGGGGGAATAGCTGGCAAAAGCGAAAAATCTCCCTTCTTCACCCTTAGGTTGAAGCCCTTTTAGACTTATGATATCCATTCATTCTGTGTATCCTGATATTTTTCTCTAAATTTGCCCCCCATGAACAAACCGTATCTCGTGGGGATTACCGGGGGGAGTGCTTCCGGCAAGACACTTTTCCTTGACAAGTTGTTAAATTTCTTCGACCCCGATCAGATTTGTCTGATTTCGCAAGACAATTACTATAAACCCCGAAACCTGCAGCCATTGGATGACCTAGGGATCCCGAATTTCGACACTCCAGATTCCATTGACTTCAAGCAATATGCGGACGACATCCGTAAAATACAGAATGGGGAGACTGTGAACCGCCAGGAGTACACCTTTAACAACCCTAATAAGACGGGCAAGATGCTGACTTTTGCGCCGGCACCGGTCGTTTTGGTAGAGGGTATTTTTGTGCTATATTATCCGGAACTTGCTGATTTGCTGGATTTGAAGATTTTCATTGATGCAAAGGATTATATCAAGGTCAAACGAAGAATTCTCAGAGATAAAATAGAAAGAGGCTACGATTTGGATGACGTGTTGTACCGCTATGAGAAGCACGTGATGCCCACCTATGAGAAGTACATTGAACCTTTCAAACATGATGCAGATCTGATCATTCCCAATAACAGGGGATTTGATAAGGCACTGGATATCATTAAATCATATCTAAGGGATAAGGTTGTCCAACAGTCGCCGATGTAGGGGCTGCGGCATTATGAGTGTGTGGCAATTGGCGCTTTTTTATACACCTCTCTGCCAAGCCGCGTAAGAAGTGATTGATCGGAAAAACTGCAGTCATTTGTAAATCATTTATCCTCTTATTCAACATGGACGAATTTGTGATTGAACTGGTCAATTTTCAATTGACACAGCAGGATTTTATCATCCGCATTTTGATAGCGATCGGGAGCGGATTTCTGATTGGTCTTGAGAGAGAACATTCTGCCTTGAACAGCAAACAGGAAGCCTTTGCTGGAACAAGGACTTTCGTTTTTTTAGTTCTCTTGGGCTTTTTAGGCGCAATGACGCATTTTGTTTTTACCCCTTGGATTTTTCTAGGCATCCTACTTTCCGTGGTGAGTTTTATCGCTATTTCCTATTATATGACCTCTTCCAAAGGCGATATTGGCGGGACTACTGAGTTCTCTGCCTTAATAGCTTTCCTGCTGGGGGCACTCATATTTTTGGGATACATCGAGTTGAGCCTGATGATCACAGTGGTTTCGATGGTCTTGCTGTCTTCCAAAGGCAAACTACAGACAATCATTGGAGAAATCACAGAAGAAGAAATGTATGCCTTGATCCGCTTTGTGGTGTTGGCTTTGTTGATTCTTCCTTTTTTACCGGACGAGGGAATAGGACCGTTTGGGGTG
>DATGMS010000451.1:0-3175 GCA_035307285.1 Cyclobacteriaceae bacterium | reverse complement strand
GCCGCTGCGACCGACGATGCCGCACATTCGGGCATGGATAATACCATTCAGAAACTGGGCAACGGGAACTGGGGCGCCTTCGGCAATCCAGATGACCAGTGGGATAACCTCTATGATGGGATTCGAAAGGCCAACCTGTTCTTGGAGAATTCAGCAGATTATCGCAGGATCATTGTCCAAGATACGGTCACCGAGCAAGGAAAGCAGACCTACGAAACCCAATCCAATGATATCAAATGGCTAAGGGCAGAGGCCCATTTTCTCAAGGCGTATTTTTACTTCGAACTGATCAAGAGGTATGGAGGAGTGCCCCTCATTGAGGAGGTGCTGACTTCTTCCGACAATTTCCAACACCCTAGAGAATCCTTCGAAAGTGGGATAGACTACATTTTGGAGGAAATAGAGTTATCGCTTGGGGATATGAGAGATTCTTGGGTCGGATATGACGGGGACCGTATGATAGGAAGAGCGACCCAAGGTGCTGCTTTGGCACTTAAGTCGAGGGTGTTGTTGTATGCTGCCAGTCCTTTGCACAACCCTTCGGGCGATAAGCAGAAGTGGATTGAAGCTGCGGAGGCCGCATACGAAGTAATCAAGCGCGATCAGTACGCTTTGACAGATAATTACTTGAACCTCTTTCGGTCTTCCCACAACAGTGAAATCATTCTTGCCAGGCAGTACGCAGCTTCCAATAGTTTTGAAAGAGCGCATTATCCCGTTGGCTTTACTGGAGCAGTTGGGGGAACCAATCCCAGTCAGAATTTAGTGGATGCCTATGAAACCCTCAATGGGCTCAGCATACAGGAAGATCCTACCTATGATCCTCAGAATCCTTATAGCAATCGGGATCCTAGACTTGCGATGACTGTACTGGTCAATGAGTCGAATTATAAAGGCCGACAAGTGGAGACATGGAGAGGGGGAATTGACGGGCCGGGCAAGCCTAGAGCAACGAAGACAGGTTATTACCTCAGAAAATATGTAGATGAAGGGCTGGACCTGTTGCAAAACAGGACGAGTGTCCATGCTTGGATTTACTTCCGGTATGCGGAGATCTTGCTTAATTACGCAGAAGCTATGAATGAAGCCTACGGGCCGGATGTAACCACAGAGCAAACGCCCTTGTCTGCTAGGGAAGCCATCAACCGTGTCAGGGAGAGATCAGGCGTAAATATGCCTTTGGTAACCGCCGCTTCGGCAGATGCATTCCGGGAAAAGGTAAGAAATGAACGCCGCGTGGAATTGGCTTTTGAAGAGCATCGATTTTGGGATGCTAGGAGATGGATGATTGCCGAAGAAACGTTAGGTCAGCCGGTGAAGGGGGTATTGATCACAAAGAATGGTGATGGAACCTTTAATTATGATTATCAGGTGATCGAAAACAGGGCGTTTGAAGGCAGAATGTACCTCTACCCGATTGCAGCGGATGAAATCAACAAATCAGGCGGCTCTCTTGAGCAGAATCCGGGCTGGTAAGCCAAACGTAGCTTTCAGCAATCAATAAATTCAAGAATTTATCAAATCAATTAGAGATGAAAATAATATTGAACACATTGCTTCTCTATCTAACGGTGATGGGCGGTGTTTTGGCACAAAAGAACACTGCTTTCAAACCCGGTGAAATATGGGAAGATACGGAAGGAACGCATATCAATGCCCATGGAGGAGGAATACTTTTTCATGAAGGAGTTTATTACTGGTTCGGCGAGCACAAGACTGCTGGCAGGGGCGGCAATAGGGCCAATGTTGGCGTAGGATGTTATTCCTCAACAGACCTGTACAATTGGAAAAATGAAGGCATCGCACTGGCTGTCCACGAGGAAGGAAGCGGCTCTGATATCGAGAAAGGGAGCGTCATAGAGCGGCCAAAAGTGATCTACAATGAGAAGACTAAGCAATTTGTCATGTGGTTTCATTTAGAACTGAAAGGCCAAGGCTATGACGCTGCCCGTACCGCCTTGGCGGTGAGCGACCATCCTACCGGTCCTTATGTGTTCAAGAAGTCCCTGAGGCCAAATGCAGGCGTTTGGCCGGTTAATTTTAACGAGGAATGGAAGAAAAAGACGGTTACCGAGAGTGAACTTGAGGCATGGTCCGATGAATGGAAAAAGGAGGTAGCAGAAGGGTTATTTATCCGAAGGGATTTTGAAGGGGGACAGATGTCTAGGGATATGGGGCTTTTTGTTGATGATGATGGCAAAGCATATCATATCCATGCTGCGGAGGAAAATCTCACGCTACACATCTCTGAGCTGACGGACGATTACTTGGATTTCACCGGAAAATGGGCTGTTATGGAGCCGGCAGGACACAATGAAGCTCCGGCCATCTTCAAGCATGAAGGGAGATACTATATGATTGCTTCCGGATGTACAGGTTGGGATCCCAATGCTGCCCGGTCTTTTGTGTCTGATGATATGCTGGGTCCATGGGAGCCTTTGGGCAATCCGGCGGTTGGAGAAGACGCTGATCTGACATTCTATTCCCAAAGCACCTTTATACTTCCCGTCCAGGGTAAGGAGGCTGCTTTCATTTTTATGGCCGACCGTTGGACACCGCAAAATCCGATAGATGGAAGGTACGTGTGGCTCCCCATAACTATGGAGGGAGGCAAACCTATTTTAAGGTGGAAAGATGAATGGAAGCTGGATGTTTTTGAATAGCTCTCCTTCCCTTGTACAGTAGATAATTAACCCAAAACTAAAAAAAATATGAAGATCTTTATCCTCTTTGCCCTTTTAACGCTTAACTTCACTGCATATGCTCAAACGGCATCCTCTATCGGTGCGGATACCGCAGAGCCTGTTGTACCGGAAGGCTACAAACTTGTGTGGAACGATGAATTTGACCAGGATGGCAAACCGAATGAAAGCAGCTGGTCCTATGAGCAGGGCTTCGTTCGCAACAACGAGCTGCAATGGTACCAATCTGACAACGCCAATGTAAAGGATGGAGTCTTGGTTATTGAAGGGAGAAGAGAAAAGGTGAAGAACGACCGGTATGATTCGGAGAGCAAAGATTGGAGGAGGAACAGGGAATGGGCTGAATATACCTCCTCCAGTATCAATACCAGGGACAAGCATGCCTTTCAATACGGCATCTTTGAGATACGGGCCAAAATAGATCCGGCTCCAGGAATGTGGCCTGCGATCTGGACGCTGGGAGTGACCAAAGG
>DATGMS010000450.1:0-5934 GCA_035307285.1 Cyclobacteriaceae bacterium | reverse complement strand
CACTTGGCCCATTTGCAGGGAAAGGCCGATAGCCAATGCTACAGCAATGCAAAGGGACAACAAAAAACCTAGGTATTTCATGTAGAATATGGCGAGGAAATGGAGATAATCGAGTCAGCCTGTTCTTATCTTATCTGAATCAGAAGGCTAAGCTTCTCCCATCTCAACAACAATCCATATTCTTCTACCGTAATAGACAGGCTTTCCTGAGAATTCTCTTCCCATTGAGGACGGCTCTCCACCCTTAAGACGTCATTTTCCTCCTTGTATTGATAATGTCCGTGTTCCAAATCCCATTCGCTGTTAAAAATGACGGTCCAAGTGCCGCTCTCTTTTGGAATGGTAAAGAGGGAATACTTACCTGCCTTTAAAGCTTCGCCTTCTACGGTTACGTCATCGGAAAATTCAACAAAAGTAGCTTCATTGGCTCCAGTTCGCCAAACTTCATTATAAGGGTTAAGATCACCCCATATCACCCGATTTCTTACGGATGGGGAACCGTACTGAACTTTTACCTTGACGTCTCCGATCGTTCCTTCGTCAGTGCGTTTTGGGCTGGCCTTTTCACTGCCCATCTCCATATCAGCTCCTTCATCTCCGTTGCCTTCAGTCCCCGAACCCTTGCCGCTGCAACCATAGAAACACAGTGACCCTGCTAAAAATAAAGCCGATAGTAATACGTTAGATTTTTTCATAAGGCATAGATAATATTATTTCAGACGAAAATAGGCATTATTTTGATGAATGCACAACCTTAGCTATCGATTTCAGCCTTGGCCGGAAGAGAAGGACGAGACTTCCGGCCTATTTCTAAAGAGATATTATCTTGCACTTGTTATTCCCTTGCGTAACCCATAATTTCACGCAAAATTCGCTTCCTCCCATGCGCCTTATCACCGTGTCTGTCTTTTTGATTTCCGTTCTACTTTTTTCCAGCGTATATCTTTCGCCTGAAACGTTTTCTTATGTAGGTCTTTTGCCATTAATGATTCCTTTTGCATTAATCGCGAACTTTGTTTTACTGCTAATACTAATAATGGCAAAAAGGATGATATTTATTATCCCGGTTATTGCATTGGTGATAGGGTGGAAATTTATGGGCGTGACTTTCAGATTAAACGAAAAAGCCGATGATGTAGAAGGCCTTTCGGTGTTGAGCTACAACACCCATCTATTTAATTTCCATCAATCTGGAAAAGGCAGAGATTTGAACCCAAATTCACTTCAATGGGTGAGGGACAATCCTTCTGCGGTCAAATGCCTTCAGGAGTTTTATCAAGACTACACCACGCCTTCCCATAATTCCATCAAAATTTTGACCGACAATGGCAAATACGAACATGCCTACCATCTGGTAGAAGGCAACCCCAAAAAGAAGTCTTACGGCTTGGCAATTTTCAGCAAATATCCCATCATCAACGAAGGCCTCGTGTTTGAAAACAAAAAAAACAACGGGGCGATGTTTGTGGACATCAAGGTAGACAGGGACACCGTTAGGATTTATAACACCCACCTGGAGTCCATGAGCATTCGGGCTGACCAACTGGGCGACATGCATGGAATCAAAGAAAACTATAGGTCCACATTGGGCAAACTAAAGAATGGTATCCAGATGCGCGCAACACAAGTCAATATTCTTTCAGAGCATATCCAGAATAGCCCCTATCCGGTAATTATCGCAGGAGATTTTAATGATGTGCCTTACAGCTATACCTATTTTACGTTAAGATCAATCATGAAAAATGCTTTTGAAGAGGCTGGAAGAGGATTCGGTTTTACGTATAATAAAGTGTTGTTCTTTCTGAGAATAGACAACATTTTTTATGGCGAAGGACTTCATGCAAAGCAGTTCAAAACTCACAGAGAGGTGGATTATTCCGACCATTATCCCATATCATCTGTATTTAGCTTGACAGAACCACGTTAGGTAATTGCCACATCTCCGATTAGATTGGGTCCTTGGATTAAAGCTGTTCTTGGTTTGAAATCTTTGCTTCACTAGTTGAAGCGTGTAAAGTTGCGGAATCTTGTTGTGAAAGGAATTTATCCCATTCTCTACTCAAAAGTTCTTTAAAGCTAACGTTGACAAAACTGCTGAATTAATTAGGAACTGCTGTCCACAGCGATCTCTCTACTTCGCTTCCCCTCCCCTTTTCAACTTTAACCCTCCTCTTACACCAATGGTTTATGAATTATCTTTAATTGATGTAATTTCGCCCACAACTATCAATGATCAAGCTTATGAAGATTAATATTTCCCTCACTTTTATTCTGCTGTTGAGCAGCATACCCTATTTTTCCGATGCGCAATCAGAACGATGGCAACAGGCGGTAAAATATGATATGGATGTAAAGATGGACGTAAAGAACAACCAGTACCATGGCAGCCAGGTGCTTGAATACACCAACAATTCCCCCGATACGCTGAGCCAAGTCTTCTTCCATCTCTATTATAACGCCTTTCAACCTAACAGCATGATGGATGTGCGGTCTAGAACTATTGCCGATCCTGACAGAAGAGTCGGCGACAGGATCTCTAAGTTAAAGCAGGATGAAATCGGCTATCTCAAGATCAATTCCCTATCTTTAGATGGCGCTGAGCTGGAATTTGAACATGTCGGAACCATTTTAGAAGTGCGACTGGACGAGCCCATCTTACCGCATAGTACAGTAGTTTTTGAATCTGAATTTGAAGGACAGGTACCGTTACAGGTACGTCGCTCAGGTAGGGACAGCCAAGAAGGTGTCAGGCTCTCGATGTCACAGTGGTACCCTAAGATGGCCAACTATGACGAACAGGGGTGGCATGCCCAACCCTATATTGGCCGGGAATTCTATGGCATCTTCGGAGATTTCGACGTAAAGATCACCATCGATAAAACCTACATCCTCGGAGGAACCGGCTATCTTCAGAACGCCAATGAAATTGGTTACGGATATGAAGAAAAAGGAACTGAGGTAAAACGACCTTCAGGCAACGAGCTTACCTGGCATTTTCATGCACCAAAAGTGCATGATTTCATGTGGGCTGCTGACCCCAAATACACCCACGATAAAATACAGATGGACAATGGAATTACCGTCCATCATTTGTATATCAAAGGACCCAAGACGCAAGAAGTATGGGAAAAGCTAAAAGAATATACCCCAAAAGCCCTTGATTATTTGAGCGAACGTTTTGGCGAATATCCCTACAAGCAATTCTCCGTTATCCAGGGAGGCGACGGCGGAATGGAGTATCCCATGTCCACATTGATTACCGGGGAACGACCGCTAAACAGCTTGGTCGGGGTAATGGTGCATGAATTGGTCCATAGCTGGTTTCACGGGGTGCTCGCAACAAATGAATCGCTCTATCCCTGGATGGATGAAGGATTTACCTCCTTTGCCTCCGCGTTGACAATGGAAGAAATCTTTGCGAAAAAAGACGAAAGTAATACCCGGTCGTTCACCCATTCGGGCTCCTACCAAAGTTATATCCGACTGACGGAGTCCGGCCTGGAAGAACCGTTATCAACCCATGCAGACCATTACCATACCAATTCCGCCTATTCGGCTGCTTCCTACTCCAAAGGAGCTGTCTTTCTGGAGCAGCTAGGTTATCTTATTGGAGCCGGAAATCGGGACAAGGGCATGTTGAGATACTGGGATACCTGGCAATTCAAACATCCTAACGTAAACGATTTTATCCGTGTCATGGAAAAGGAAAGTGGCCTGGAACTGGATTGGTACAAGGAGTATTGGGCCTACAGTACCAAAACCATCGATTATGGGATCAAGACCGTTGAAGCAAATGCCAATAGCGGAACAAAAATAACCTTGGAACGCATCGGCCTGATGCCCATGCCTATCGATTTGGTCATCACCTATAAGGATGGTGAGCAGGAAATGGTTTACCTGCCCTTGGTCATCCAACGCGGTGAGAAGCCTTTGGAAGAAGGCATGCCTTCGCGGGTGCTTACCCAAAGATGGGCTTGGACGCATACTACAACAGAAGTCGTACTGGACAGAGCAAAATCCGATATTAAAAGTATTGAAATAGATCCTTCCGGTAGAATGGCAGATGTCAACAGGAAAAATAATAGAATGGAATTTTAACTTCCCGTCTTCCTTACTAAAAGAGAGCAGTTCCTAATCAGGACTGCTCTCTTTTTTTGGGGAATTTTTGGGGCTTATGTCAACAAATACCCGAGAGAATTGTCTCACTTTAATAAAAACTTGCGTCTTCTCTATATCCCCATTGTAATCCAAAGCTATTCTCATGAAAATCTCCTTGATGTTCCTTCTAACTATCCTTCTTTCGGCTGGATGTGATTTTTCTGATGATGTCCTTTTCCATGACAATCCTGATGGTTTGCCTGGGGAATGGTTACTTGTGGAGACCTCTTTCAGTGCGGGAGCTGAACAGGAATATAGGGAAGTAAAAAACGGGGGACGATATACTTTTCGCACAGACGGCACCTTTACCTCTACTCAATTGGATGGCTGTGGCAGGGGAACCTATCAATTGAAGGATGATAAGTTGATCTTGGTCTATGATTGTGACACTCGAGACAGCCCTAATCCCTTTACTTTTCGGATAACCTTTGAAGACAACTATTTTATGCTATCTCCAATTTCAATCATGTGCATCGAGGGCTGCACTTCCAAATTTAAGAAGGTCAAGGAAGAGTAAAAGACACCATTTGGTTTGTATCCGCACTTTCAAGGGCAGCAAAGCATAACTCGAGACTTCTTAGATTGTCCGCCGCACCGTGGGATGGCTCTCTGTCTTCTTCTATGGCACAAAGCAATTCTCCCATAGCACCTTTGAAGCCGTTTTCAAACCAGCTACCTTCGAGCGGCACCTTGACTTCTCCAGTTTTGGTGTATACCTCGATTAACGGCTGTTCATTTAGCCCTGGCCCTCTGCTCCTCAACGTACCCTCTGTACCGACAACCGTTGTCACGTCTTCTTCTCCCCACCTCGCATGCGCATTAAAGGCCATCCTGACCTGTGCCTGTCTATAATTGATGATACAGGAAGCCAACGCGGGAGGTTGATATTCTTGTTCATTATACCGAATTGTTGAAGCATAAATACTGGTAGCTTTTTGCCCTTCCATAAAAGCCGCGGCAATGTCAAACCAGTGCACGGCAAAATCCAAGAGTACCATATGGGGTATTTCCTCAAAGGCAGGGTTGCCGCTGATCCATGTCTGGTCCCATTGCAGAGAGAAATCCACCGAAACAGGTCTCCCGATCAGTCCTTGACGGATGGCCTGTCTCACGTAATTAAAATGAGGTGCCCATCTCCCGTTTTGATTCACTGCCAGTTTCACTTTATTTTCGCGGGCTAATCTAATCAAATCCCTACCTTCATTAACGTCAAGTACAAAAGGCTTCTGGCTCAGGACATGCTTTTTGCAGAGCAGGGCTTCCCTGATAATCGGTATTCTATCCACCGGATGCGGCGTAATGTCCAAGACTTCAATTTCTTCCCGCTTCAACATTTCCCTGTAGTCCTCGAACACCACTGCATCAGGAAAGTATTCATCCCGCCGTTGCACTGCTTTTTCCAACGTCCTACTGGCGATAGCCACCACCTCCAGCCCCATTTCCTTATAAGCTTTCAAATGATAGCCGCTTATGCCGCCTGCGCCAATCAAGCCAATTTTAGGCCTATACACTTTAGGCTTCGGGGGCAAATACTCGATTTTTGGGGGCTTGATCTGTTGGTTAGGTTTTTCTGTACTCAAACCATAATTCTCATCCTTGTCCATTCGCTGTGATTTTGCTGGATCAATGTCTTAAGTCTATCTGTTGCATGAGTCGATCGGTAGCATGGTAAGCTTCTTCTACCCATTCCACTATTTTGGACGGGTCAGGGGAGTATTCAAGCTCCAAAGAGACTGAACCTTCAAAACCCAGATTTTTGATCGCCTGCAAATAGGG
>DATGMS010000449.1:0-10987 GCA_035307285.1 Cyclobacteriaceae bacterium | reverse complement strand
TTGATGATGTCCTCAAAATTTGCATCAGTAATTTCTATTGCTTTAGCCATTATATATTTTGTTTTAGTTTTTGCCAAATCTACTATTAAAGTGGTTTACATTCCATTTAGTTCCTGTTCTGTTATATATTTTTCAGTGGATGCCCTTCTCAGTAGGCAGTACATCTTTCAAGGTATATGGGGACACTATATACCCAATCTACGAAGTTTGACGAGGATGGAGCGCATAAGGGAATCTTAGATACATCCGCTATCCGCTAGAAGGACGTTTCATTTCTGTACGAAAAGCCCGATGCCTAGGTGATCTTATAATTAACCTCAGGAAGCATTTCTAATTCTTTGAACATATCGTTGCTGGGATCCACGAAATATCTCGTGGACATCAGGTCAAGGGTGATATTTTCCTTCTTGTCGATTACGTTGATATAAAGTTTTGCCTCGCCCTTGTACTTCTGCGTAATGGCTTCAAGTCTTTCCATTAGATCGAAGGTCAAGTCATCCAAATCTATATGGACGCGAAGTCCTTTGACCATTTTCGAGCGTACATCGCTTAGCAACATGATTTGGTTGATTTTGAACTCAAATTCCCCCTCCTTCCATTTGTTTGGATGGACTGAACCAGTGAGATATAAGAACCACCCCGTCATGAAATATTCTTTGTACTTGACATAGTCTTCGCCGAATATAAAAAAGGTGTGGCCTCCCTGATAATCTTCCATGGTAAGTGTGCCGAAGGGCTTGCCGGTTTTGGTGGTTCTATGAGCAAAGGAAGTAACAATTCCCGCTGCTTTTATGTTTTCTCCTTTGGTACGCAATGCTTCCATATTGGCAAATTCCGGTAAGGGAGTGTTGGTAAAAGCATCAAATTCCACTTTAAATTGATCCAATGGGTGGCCTGAAATGTAAAGACCAACTACTTCCTTTTCAATATTGAGCTGTTGTAACTGGCTAAACGGTTCGATGTTCTGTACGCTAGGAACGGGAACTTCCATGCCGGATCCGTTCCCAAATAAGGAAACTTGGGAACTTTCGGCTTCTTGGATTACTTTCTGGGCATATCTCACCGCTTTTTCCAACAAATTCATATCGCCTTCCGGTGCCTCCAAGTATTGTCTTCTATGGTGTTCCTTGAAGCAATCAAAGCCTCCGGCCATGGCTAAGGCTTCCAGAGTCTTTTTGTTTACGGCTCGGTTGACCCTCTTGGTAAACTCGAAGATATTCCTGAACTCGCCAGACTTTTCTCTCTCCGCGATAATAGCTTGGACCGCGGCATTTCCGGCTCCTTTGATCGCTACCAAGCCAAATCTGACCTGTCCTTCCTTATTTACCGTAAAGCTTTCCCTCGATTCATTCACATCTGGTCCCAATACCTCTACACCCATCCTCTTACATTCTTCCATGAAAAAGGTCACTTGCGCGATGTCGTTCATGTTGTTGCTCAGTACAGAAGCCATGTATTCAGCCGGGTAGTGGGCTTTTAAATAAGCCGTCTGATACGCAATCCAGGCATAGCAGGTAGAATGGGACTTGTTGAAGGCGTAGGAGGCAAAGGCTTCCCAGTCTTTCCAGATTTTCTCCAATTTGCCTTTATCATGACCCTTTGCACCGGCCTGATCCACAAATTTAGGCTTCATCTTGTCAAGAACGTCCTTTTGTTTTTTACCCATGGCTTTACGCAACACGTCCGCCTCACCCTTGGTAAAACCCGCCAATTGCTGGGAAAGTAGCATCACCTGCTCCTGATAGACGGTGATACCATAGGTTTCCTTCAGCTGGTCTTCCATTTCGGGCAAATCATAGGTGATGTCTTCTATACCGTGCTTTCTTCGAATAAAGCTGGGGATGTATTCCAAAGGGCCCGGACGGTACAGAGCGTTCATGGCAATAAGATCTGCAAAAACAGTAGGCTTTAGCTCTCTCATGTATTTCTGCATGCCGGCAGATTCATATTGGAAGATACCTACGGTCTCCCCCCGTTGAAAAAGCTCATAAGTAGGTTCATCATCTATGGGAAATTCATCGGGGTTAAGAAGAATCCCATGCCTTTCCTGGACGATCTTCACCGCATCCTTGATCAGGGTCAGCGTTTTTAGTCCCAAAAAGTCCATTTTAAGCAATCCGGCCGACTCTACCACCGCATTGTCGAATTGGGTGCAATACATGTCAGAATCCTTGGCCAAAGCTACAGGCACGAAGTCTGTGATATCCGATGGCGTTATTATTACCCCACAGGCATGGATTCCCGTGTTTCTAACAGAACCCTCCAGTACCTGAGCTTGGTTGATCGTCCTCGAAAGGTCATCATTGCCCTTGGAGATACGGATCAATTCATTCGCTTTTTCTACGTTTTCAGAATTGTTCTTAAGCTTGCCCGCCAACTTCGAGCGATCATTGGCCAACCCGAACAAGGCCTTTAATTTAATGTCTGGAACCAATTTTGCAAGCCGGTCTGCATCGGACAAAGGCAGGTTTAGGGCTCGTGCAGTGTCCCTAATAGCCGATTTGGCAGCCATGGTTCCGTAAGTGATAATCTGTGCTACCTGGTTGGCGCCGTATTTTTTAATGACATAATCGATGACTTTCTGCCTGCCGCGGTCATCAAAGTCAATATCAATATCGGGAAGGGACACCCTATCCGGATTGAGAAATCTCTCGAACAGAAGATCATATTTAATGGGATCAATATCCGTGATTCGGTTACAATAGGCTACTGCGGATCCTGCTGCAGAACCCCGGCCTGGTCCTACTGCCACGCCCATTTCCCGTGCGGCGCCGGTGAAATCCTGAACGATCAAAAAGTAACCCGGGTACCCCGTTCGCTCTATTGTAGCAAGTTCAAAATCCAAACGCTCTTTGATCTCTTCGGTTATTTCCCCATAACGGTTCTTTGCCCCTTCATAAGTCAGGTAGCGGAGGTAAGCGTTTTCCCCCCTTTTGCCCCCATCCTCTTCATCCCTGCTATCTACAAATTCGGCAGGAATGTCAAATTTAGGCAATAGTACATCCCGCGTAAGTTTATACACCTCCACTTTATCCACGATCTCATTTGTTACCTCAATCGCTTCAGGCAGATCGTGAAAAAGCTTTTTCATTTCGTCGGGACTCTTGAGATAGAATTCCTCGTTAGGAAAACCAAAACGGAATTCCCTGCCCAGCTTCCCTACATATTTCTTGGGCTTGGCTTCCGGCCCTTGAATTTTTTCGCCGTCCTTAACGCATAAAAGAATATCATGCGCCTTGGCATCTCCTTTTTCGTTGTAATAGGAATTGTTTGCTGCAAAATATTTTACTTGATATTTCCGTGCAAAGCGCAGGAGCACTTCATTGACTTTCTCTTCCTCAGGAACGCCGTGACGGTTCAGTTCCACATAAAAATCCTCTCCGAACAGTTCTTTCCACCATAAAAAAGCCTCTTCTGCCTGCGTTTCACCCACATTCAAGATAAGATAGGGTACTTCTCCCCATAGTCCCCCAGTGGTGGCGATCAGATCTGCCTTATACTGAACCAAAACCTCCTTGTCGATCCGGGGCAAATAGTAAAATCCTTCAATGTTGGCGTAAGAAGCCAGCTTCGCCAAGTTATGGTAGCCAGCTTTGTTTTTGGCCAACAACACCGCTTGAAAACCATCATCCTTCCTGGACTTGTTTTTTCGGTCTTGGCAGACATTAAATTCACAACCTACTATCGGTTTGATGTCATTGGCAATGGCTTCTTTTACAAAATTAAATGCCGCCATCATATTGCCATGATCAGTCATGGCTATGGCAGGCATGTTTAATGCTTTGGCCCTATTGATCAAAGCGGGTATTTCAGAGGTGGCCTGAAGAATCGAGTACTGGGTGTGCACATGCAGATGGGAAAAGGGGATCCCCGCCATATCGGTGATGTCGGCACCTCTAGCCTGCTGAATGACCTCTTTGGCAGCCGCCTTTTGCGTATCTTTGACATGGACAAAATTGGCCATATCCAGCTTGGGCGCTTCATAAATTACTTCCTCGGGACTAACGCCTTTCTCCGGAGCCAAAACCCTTTGGCGTATAAGTCCAAAAAAGCATTTGGCGGTTGCGGCCACATCATAAGCGGCATCGTGGGCATCTTCAAAAGCCACCCCAAAAAGTTTGTTATGCAACTCAGTCAAAGTAGGCCATTTAAACTTTCCTCCTTTTCCCCCTGCTATAGCACAAAAGTCTGTAGACAGATCTTTGGTGTCCAAACTCTTTCTTTGCAAGAGGTCTGTGGGCTCTTGTTTCCGAAGAAATTCCGCTCCTGCTACTTTGATGTCGAAGTCAATGTTATGGCCGACGAGATAGTGAGACTTTGCTACATCGTGCTGAAATGCCTGAAGGACTTCTACCAGGTCGTTTCCCTCTTTTAAAGCTCTTTCTGTAGAAATTCCATGTACTTTTTCTGCATTGTAAGGAATGGTAAAGCCCTCAGGTTTGACAATGAAACTTTGGTTGGACAGCAGCTTCCCCTTTTCATCATGAAGTTGCCAAGCCAATTGCACCAGCCGTGGCCAGTTGTCCAGATCGGTGATGGGGGCGTCATAATTTCGGGGAAGACCGGTGGTTTCGGTATCAAAGATGATGTACATGAAGCAAGTTAATTAAGGGGACCAAATTAAAGGCTAAACTACAAAATTAGCCCGGCACCCAGAGGGAATCGAGAGGAATTTTTGGGGATTGTCCATCAACCAGAGTTGAAATTGTTTATATTTGAATTATGCTGGACAAGGACGGAATCTTATCTTTATTGAAGGAATTAAAGCCGATACTTCGTAAGGAATTTGCGGTGAAAGAGATCGGGCTTTTTGGATCGTATTCTGACGAAACCTTCAGGGAAGAAAGTGATATAGATTTGTTGGTGGAGTTAGAGAAGCCCATCGGCTGGAAGTTTTTTTCGTTGGAACTGTACTTAGAAGAAAAATTCGGCCGAAAAATAGATTTGGTCAGCAAGAATGGGTTGAGAGAACAGATGAGGGAAAAGATATTGAAAGAAGTCCAATATGTTTAAGAAATGAGGGTAATGTGAAAAAAAGAGGTAGGCCATACCGCATGTATTTGGAAGATATCTTTTTGAGCATGAACCGTATAGATGAATATATAGAAAACTACACGTTTTTAGACTTCCAAAAAGATTACAAAACTGTTGATGCTGTAATAAGAAACTTTGAAATTATAGGAGAAGCTTCAAAAAACATCCCAACAAAAGTAAAAGAAAAATACCCCGATGTCCCGTGGACAGAGATGTATCTATTGAGAAATAAAGTGTCGCACGAATATTTCGGGATCGATTATGAGATAATTTGGGACATCGCCAAAAATTATCTGCCAGGAAATAAATCTCAAATCATAGAGATATTGGAAAATATAAATTAATGGAAAACACTCCCACAAAGCACTCTTCTATTGATTATCTGAATTTTCAAAATCTGTCGTGGCTGCCTTTATGTCTCCTAAAAAACGTGGATCATTAGATGGCTTTCTGAGCTTCTTAATTCTTCCGTCTCTGCTATCATCAAAGTCTTCGATGGAAACACATACCTTTTTTGACTTGAATCGATTGGGAAGTTTAATAATCAGCTGACTGTTTTTGAACTTCGTAAGGTTTTACAATGCCATTATATTCAATTTTTTAAAAATTAAGGATGTTCGCTCAAAAAATCTTGCTTCAGTCTCCGAAGCTTAGGATGCGGCATTCCTTCTTTGACTCTTTGTTTTACAAGGACATGCGGAGAAATAATGACCTTGGATATTCTAATTCTATCCGAACTATTTTTTGATCACCAAGCTATCCTTCACCTCTCCTTCCAGTCCATAGCTAGTATAATGTAGGCTATAGCCGTTGATTTCTACGTGTTGGTATAAATGGTCCGCTCCAAATTGGATGGCTGCATATTCGGCAGGGTTCATGTCTTTGTTTTTTCCGGTGGTGCCCACGGACATAAGATAGATCGTGCCATCCGCTGGAGTGGCCACTACTGTGCCTTCTTTAATGGGCTTTGTCCTGAGATAATAGTGGAAATGTCCGCTGATGACGAAGTCCACTTGATATCGGTCAAAAATAGGTCCCCATTCATCAATGATATCTTGATAAAGCTCAATGGAATTATACGGCGGAAAATGGAAGACGGCGAACTTCCAATCTGCCTCTGTAGATTTAAGTTGCTTCTCAATCCACTCTGTCTGTTCCTCAATGGGAAGCGTAGCGTCAATCATCAAAAATAACGCATTTTGGTAATTAAATGAATACGTCAATTCTGCCATATCTGTGGCGGGCCCATTATCTGGATAGCTGAACATCTCTTGGTACATCCAGGCTCCCAATCCATCTTGATTGTCATGATTCCCCGGTACTGCCATAAAAGGGATGTTGGCAAAAACTTCGCCCGGATAAGCCATAAGCTGATCCCAGTCATCCCGATGTAGGCCGGTGTTCACCAGATCTCCGGCGGCAATATAAAAGGCACTTTCGCTGTGACGCCGATAAGCCTGTTGCATCATATCACCCCAAACCTTTGAATTATGTACGTCTCCTGTCCATATGAAGGAAAAGGGAACTGGGTGGTCAGGGTCCGTTGTAAAAGAATAGACGCTTGACAGTCCTTCAATCTCATTGTTGATCCGGTATTCATAGGTTGTTCCCGGATGAAGGTGGGATAGCTTTCCAATAAATCGATGGGCAAAGCGGTCATTTTGAAGCAAGCGGTCTTCCATAAGGAATTTTTCTCCATTTGCAGTAAGCGTGTCCTGGGTACCCTTGACCCAGTATTCTACCATTCCTTTATCTACTGAAGTTGAACTTCTCCATTGGATATCCATTGTGGTTTTGGGATCTCCGCTCCAGGTAAGGAGTACTTGGTCGGGGATTTCAGAGGAAGGGAAATCGGTGTTTCTAAATGCTCCGACGAGGTGGGCCTCTCTCGCCCTTCCCCTGATCGTGGTGAATAGCACCTGACCCTCCAGCTCGTCAGGAACATCCGTCAATGTCAAGCCATCCCAGTCATGATAGGTAAATGCGCCTGCCTCCATGGTTTCAAAATGTTGTTGAACAGGAAAAATAGGGCTGATTTCTAGTTCAGCCCTTGGATCTGTCGGTCGTACACTGATAAAATATACGGGGCGGTGTTTATCAAAACCATTGATCCCCAGAGCGACCTGTCCGGCTTCATAATCCTTTTGCCATACTTCATAAGTGGAGAGGGAATTTTTCACCTTCAGTTCGGTTCTTTCAAAGCCACTCTTTGCAAGCCAAAAGGGGGCGGTTGCTTGGGCGCTGTCCCGCATAAGCGAAACGGTGACAGGCACATTTACTTCAAAGACCCAGTACTTTGAGGCCAAATCGTTTTTTTCTTTGTCCGATAGGTATTGGAGAATGAAGTCATTCCCAATGGTGTCCAGCTGCAGTTTGGTGAAATCCTTGTAAAATCTCGAGACAATAGCGTCCATGGTGTCTTTTAAGGAAGACTCCCGCGTGTTGGTAGTACAGGAAACTGTCAGTAATTGTACAATGAAAATGAAGGGGTAGAAGTGTTTTTTGATCCTCATTTTAGCTTAACTTTTTCTATTCTCACTATTAAGATACTTACTTCCCTGCCTATTAGGCCATAAAGAATCAAGAATTTATAAAGAGGCCTTAAGGAACAGTTATGGACTCCACGTTTATTTCAAGGTTAGAAAGGAGTTGTGCTATACATATTTTGATAATTATCGTATGCCAATCTCATTCACGATGTAAAACAAGGTTTAAACACGGGTAAAATTCTGAATATCGATAATGGACTTCTACAACCTTCTATTGGTAAAGCTTTTTTATTTTAAAATCAACTGATGGAGTAGTCTGTTTTTTATATCATCAGGTATATACAGATGGAGGGAAATTATATGGAAAGGAAAAAATCAATTGGTTTAATTAAACGACTAATTAATAATCAAATCTCCAGAGAAGAACTGGATACCCTATTGGAAGGGCTGGATGATGATGAGGCTTCCAAGGTTTATGAGATCTACTTGAGAGACCATTTTGATAAAATAATGGAGGAAAATGTCGAAAATTTAAGGAGGAAGAAAGAAAAAAATAGATAAACACAAAGATGGAGGTCTTCTACCTCATCAGCAATAGGGATTGGAACTTAAGTATCCAAGAAAGAAATAGTTTGCTTGTAAAATTCACAAATATTAAAAAACATCTTTATGAAAAAATCTCATACCAAATTCAAATTAAAGTGGATGGTTCCGCTCTTGGCCTTGGTAATTATGGTGCCTGGTAGTGCCATGGCCAAATCGGATGTCGCCACCTATCTACTCCATGAATCGGAACAGGCTATAGGTGTTCGGGGTAGAGTGGTAGCCGAGGGAGACAAAAATAGCTTGCCTGGGGTTACGGTAGTAGAGAAAGGAACTAGCAACGGCACAGTAACCGACTTGAACGGCGAATACACGCTCGAGGTCGCGGACGCAAATTCGGTTTTGGTCTTTTCCTATGTCGGCTTTATTACCCAAGAAGTCACCGTTGGATCCAGAAATGAGATCAATGTCTCTTTAGCAGAAAGGGTGGATACGATGAATGAGGTTGTCGTGACTGCATTGGGGATCGAAAGGGAACAAAGATCGTTGGGTTATGACGTCGCCAATGTAAGGGGCGAGGAACTCACACAGGTTTCACAGGAAAACATGCTGAGTTCCCTGGCGGGTAGGGTACCTGGGCTTACCATCAACCAGACCAGTGGAGCAGGCTCATCCATGAGTGTGATTATACGAGGTGCCACCTCGTTAACGACGGATAATCAGCCGTTATTTGTGGTGGACGGGGTTCCCATGTCCAACTCTCTGAACAATATCCAAGAAAGGGGGGACGGCAACCAAGTGGATTATGGTAATGCCATTTCTGATATCAATCCAGATGATATTGCCAGCATAAGTGTTCTTAAAGGACCCAGTGCAGCTGCCTTGTATGGTACCCGTGCGGGTAACGGGGTAATCATTATCACGACGAAATCAGGTGCTGCATCAAAAAATTTGGGGGTGTCGTTTTCTACGAGTAATGTATTTGAGCAAGCCTCTAGACTATTGGATTTTCACTACAAGTTTGCCAATGGAGATCGGGAAGGGGTATTTGCAGCTGGATCCGCTTATTGGGGAGGACCTCAACTGGATGCAGGAAATACGGCTATCCAATGGAATAGTCCACTGGATTCCAATGGTAATCCGATCCCCACTGAGTTAAGATCATACCCCAATGCAATGAAAGATTTTCTGCAGACCGGCGTAACTTCCACCAATAACATCGCGATAAGCGGAGGGAATGAAAATGGCTCATTTAGGGTATCTTACTCCAATATGCTACACAAGGGAATGATCCCCGACTCTGATCTTTTTCGAAATGGCCTTGCGACCTCCGTAAACTATAAAATATTGGATAGGTTGACCTTTAGCTCCAACATAAACTACACCAACAGTTTCTCCCATAACCGGCCCAGCACAGGGGACCGACGGGCAAATGCGCTGGAAGCGGTATATACTTCTTCTTACATCAATTATGAGGAGATGAAAGGAATATGGGAGGAAGGCCAGGAAAATATACAGCAGATACGCACTCCGGCAGGCGACAATCCCTACTTTATTGCTTACGGCATACGAAATGGTTTCGTGCGGGATAGGATTTATGGGAACCTCTCACTGGAGTATCAGTTAAATGACAACATCACTTTAATGGCCCGCTATTCTTTGGACAGGTCAAACGAAAACCGGGAAACCAAAATTCCTTATAGCTACAGCAGAATGGAAAGGGGAGGTTATTATGTGACCGATCTGATGTCTCAAGAAGCTAATACGGATTTCCTAGCTTCCTACAAAACAGACGTCGGATTGTTAGATTTTAATGCCTCAGTGGGCGGGAATTATATGCACCGCTTTGGGTCTAGTAATGCCGTCGGAGTAGGCGGAAACCGAAATAATGGATTGGTAGTGCCTGGTATTTATAACATTGCCAACATACCGGCAGATAATAGAAGTATGGGTACCGGCTACTCCGAGAAGGGAATATACAGCATTTATGCCTTGGCATCTTTTGGCTATAATGACCAGTTGTATTTGGACTTGACCGGAAGAAATGATTGGTCGAGTACGCTTCCAAAAGACAACCGGTCCTACTTTTATCCGTCGGCATCTTTAAGCTGGCTGGCTAATTACACGTTCAATTTGCCGGAAAACATAGATATGCTGAAAGCCAGGGTTGGATGGGCGCAGGTAGGAAATGATACCGATCCCTATCGATTGGATCCCTCTTTAGCTACTGGCACCTATAACTCCTTAAATATAGCCAGCGTCAATGCTGGGCTTTTAAATCCTAATCTTAAACCGGAACAGGCGACATCTATAGAAGGGGGGATTGACCTTAACCTGTTCAGCAATAGGTTAAGATTTACTGGTACTTACTATACATTGGACAATGAAAACCAGATTTTCGCAGTGAATCTTCCACGATCTTCGGGTTATAGCAGCAGATTGATCAATGCAGGTCTTATCCGGAGCCAGGGTTACGAGTTCACTTTGGGAGGTACCCCTGTAGACAACGATGGTTGGACCTGGGATGTCAATCTTAACTGGAGCAAAAACAAAACGACGGTAGAAGCGCTAAGCGAAAATCTGGAGAAGTTGATTTTTTGGGAAGAGAATGGTGGCGGAGCAATCACTTTTCTCGGCGAAGAAATAGGAAATTTATACAGCAGAGGTTTTGCCTATGTGCAAGATCCCTCTTCTGATTATTACAGATGGCCTATTTTAACCCCACAGGGAGAGTGGCAGGAGCTTTCAGGGGACGAGAATATGCGTAAAGTGGGGAATTTCAATCCAGACTTTATTATGGGAATGCAGACCTCGCTTAGCTTCAAAAGATTTGTCCTGAATGCCAGCTTCGATTGGCGGCAAGGTGGGGAGTTTATGTCCTTTACCTACCGATATGGCGAGTCCGATTGGAAATCCCAAAG